>QBMC01000047.1 GCA_003242035.1 Nodosilinea foveolarum
ATCGGGTTTTCAGTCCCTAACCTATCAAGCTATCTCTGCAAATGAAATAGCCCTGGCCCTAAACAGACGCGATTATATTCGTCAAAAGCTTCCAAGCTAGAGACATTGTGATCTATCGGCAAGCCGCTGAGTTGGGCGTACCCATTATCTTAGACCTATGCGATGTCGCCCTCAGCGATCGCCCTAATATGATCCCACTCGACAAATTAGAGGACGGACTCACCCAAATAATACGCATCAGAGAAGCGCTAGGCGCTGCGCCGCAGGTGAATTTGAGCAGCGGTTACACAACGTAGTGACTATTAGTATGGGTTCAGCTCTGGAGCGGCCTGACTTGGACGCACACAACGGCGTTAACAATTTGGTGAATTGGCCTCTACAGAACGCTAAGCGCTAATTCTAGATGACCCGCTGCGATGAAAAGAAAGCAGAATGCCGATAAGATAACGACATTCTGCTTTCCTTGAGAGCAACTGACTCCGGTATCGAGACGGCCATCAAGACTGCTAGAAGCTATAGCCGCAAGAGGTGCAAAGTGCTGCAATGCCCATTAATCCGCTCAAATCTCTATTCTCTAGAAAATCGACGAGTGACGGGGCTAGCGAAAAGCTGTCTGCAACCTCCCCGCGCTACGCCTACGCCTTTCCATCGCCGTACAAGCAGCCTAGAATTTTAATTCTGGTAGACAATGTACGGGCGACCTATTTTCTGTTTTTCCACTATGTGCTGCTGCGGCTACACAACACCGAAAGTCTGGCTTTTTTTGTGCTAGACAGCGCCGAAGTTGGTCAGTGGACAAAAGGAAAAACACCCGAAGCCTTCGTCGATCAGGTCATTGCAGATGCACAGCCCACGCTGGTAATATTTAGCCGGTACGGGGCGCCCTACGGAGATGTGCTGCCCGCGCTGTTCAAGGCTAAAAATGTGGCCACTGTGTACCACGTTGACGACGATTTGCTCAATATAGATCCGGCTCTAGGAGAAGAGATTCAGCAGCGACAGGGCGATCCAGTTGTGCTGAGTGCGCGCAAGATCTTGTTAGCGCAAACCGACCTAATCTACGCATCGACCGCTGCTTTAGGCGATCGCTTAGCCAGCCAATTTCCTCAGCAAACCGTCTTCAACGCCCGCTGTACACCTTACCTCGACTTCCTCATCTCTAGTGAGCCAGATTGCACCAAAGCGCTCACGTTCGGCTATATGGGATCGAAAGGCCATCAAGCAGACTTGAACGCGATCGCCCCACAAATCGCCCACATTTTGACAGACTATCCCCAAGTGCGCTTCGAAACCTTTGGCACCATCAAGATGCCAGAAGCCCTCAAAGCCTTCTCCAAGCAGACCCAAGCCTACGACACCGAACCCGACTACGCTAAATTCCTTAACCAGCTACGACAGCTAAACTGGGCCATTGGGCTAGCCCCCTTGCAAAATACCAAATTCAATCAGTGCAAAACAGCCAGCAAGTACGTCGAATACACCGCCTGCGGCATCGCAACCATCGTTAGCGACGGCCTGGTATATGCTCAATTCACGCCAGAAGAACAGACTTTAACAGCCGCGCCCGATCAATGGTTCAACAAAATTCAGCAGTTGATAGAAGATGAGACTCTGCGCAACACTCTAGTTGCCAACAGTCAGGCCCATTGCGCAGCAACCTTCAGTCTAGAAGCGGTCGAAGCACAGATAAAAGAACTGCTGGCGCTAGCCTAAGTAGCTGACTGTCAAGGCTACAGGGGCAAAAAAGTGCGCGACGCCATCCACAGCAACAACAGACGCTTCGAGTTGCACTATCTCGACTAGAAGATGGAATACAACGTCGATAAACTACGCGCATATGAACACTGAGGCTTACAGGCAGACGCTCAGACACAAAATTTCATAGAATACCTGCTTTCTTCTGCAATTTCTCCGGCTATTCACTTCTATTTAGCACTCTCTATGGCTCTCTCTCCAGACGCACTCATCGCCCAATTTGCCCTCATCAAGCTCTTGGTGTTAGACGTAGACGGTATCCTCACCGATGGCGGACTGTACTATACAGAGTCGGGAGAAATCATTAAGAAGTTTAATGTTAAAGACGGTCTAGGCATCAAGCGGCTGATTAATTCTGGCGTAGAAGTCGCCATTATCTCCGCCAACTCTTCCGAAGCAACCTTACACCGAGCCGAGCGTCTGAATGTTAAGCACGTATTTATCAATGCTAAAAATAAGCTAGACATCTTAAACAAGCTGTGCGACCAGCTCAATATCAATCTCAGCGAAGTCGCTAGCATGGGCGATGACCCCAGCGATTTACCCGTGATGCAGGCGGTGGGATGCCCCATGACCGTAGCCGATGCCATGCCCGAGAATATCGCCTGTGCGCAATACGTTACCCATAAAGGCGGCGGCGAGGGCGCGGTTAGAGAAGTGTGCGATCGCCTCATCCAAGCCCAGACTCAACTCCAATAAATCCCCGCTAAACTAAATATCCGCCAGGATCATGGCTCCGATCAAAATCTATCTAGGAATGCAAATCGAGCAAAGTTTAGCCGTAGACGTGCTCAGCTATTCCATCCGAGCGCACACTCGCTCAGCCGTAGAAATCACGCCGCTCTACGAAGCCGTCGCCGCTGCGGACATCCAAATCCCCACGCCCAGCGCGCCCCATCTCAGGCCGCGTACCCCGTTCACCTTCCAAAGATTCGCCATTCCAGCCCTCTGCCACTATCAAGGCCGCGCTATCTATCTAGACTCAGACATGCTGGTTTTCAAAGACATCAACGAACTCTGGCAGCAGCCGTTCACCTCATCGGTCAATCCGGAGATCGCCGCCGACTTGCTATCAGTGCCAGAGCCTGCCTGCTCAAACCGCCCGCCTCAATATAGCGTCATGCTGCTCAACTGCGAGCAGCTTCACTGGGATGCTCCTCAGCTTTTAAAGCAGCTAGAAGCCGGAGAATGGAGCTACGAACAGTTTGTAATAGAAATGGCCTCAGCAGCCCAAAAATCAGCCAGCCTCCCCGCCGGATGGAACGATTTGGAACGTTACACGTCAGGTCAAACGGCACTTATTCACTACACAGACATGCCCCGTCAGCCCTGGCTATCTACCGCAAATCCGCTCTGTGGGCTATGGTGCGATGTTTTGCTCCAGGCGATCGCCGCTAACGCCATCAGCCGAGAAACCGTCTGTGACGCCATCCAACGCGGCTGGGTGCGCCCCTCACTGCTCGTGCAAATCGACAGCGACATCGCCAACCCTCAAGACTTACCGGCTCAGATACGCGCGCGCGACCGTCAAACCTTTACCCCACCGCACATCTGGCAGCGATATCTGCGGCATCCAGCGTTACAAAATGCGCGATCACGCCATGGTTCAGCCGAGCCTACGCCACTTATAAAGCGATCTCCGGGGCCAATCAGCCGCCACATACTGCCTCTAGGCGGGAGCGCGCCTACCATGCTTGAAAATCTCTCGACTGAGTCATCTAACAATCTCAACCTCTTAGACACCAGCATTCCGCCAGAACCCCGCCAGTCAAAATCCAGTGCGCCAAATCTCAACACCTCAGAACCCCATACCACCCACCCAGAAGATTTGATCAGAATACGACCGCTCTATTTTCTTTGTGTGAACTACCACAGCGCGGCGCTCGTCAGCGACCTGATGCACACCCTAGAAGATAATCAGGGCATCATCATCGTCAACAACTCGCCCACCGACCGGGCCATCCATGCGCTACAGTCCAGCACTTTTGGCGGCGGCCAGGTCACCGTCATCGACGCCCCTAATAACGGCGGCTTTGGCGCTGGCTGCAATCTAGGTTTGCAGCGGATATGTGCGCGATCGCCCCAGGCCATTATTTGGGTAATCAATCCAGATGCCTCAATCGTTTCGGGCGCGATCGCTCAAGTTCGCCGCTGCCTATGCAATGACCCCAGCATCGCCATCTTAGGCACCCCCGTTCTAGACAGCGCCAATCACCTATGGTTCGGCTCAGGCCGCTGGGCAAGCCATCCCTACCCGCTGGGTCACCGGTTGCAGCATTATCTTCAACTTAGCGCTGCTAGAACACTGCCCTCAATTCGACGAAGTTTACTTTCTGTACTACGAAGACTGCGATCTGTGCGAGCGCTACTTTCAGCAAGGCTACGCGATCGCCCTCCTCCTCCTACCCATGCCCCTAGTCGTCCACGCCGTCTCCAGCATCACCGGTCGATATATTCAAGCCAAATTTGTCCATGGCACCTTTAGCAAGCTAATCTTTTTACAGCGACATGCCACCCTGCTAGCTCTGGGCCTAAATCTGCTCTATCTATCGGCCCAAGCCATCAGCGAAACCTTTAGTCATCCGCTAGCCGCAAAAGGCCGCTGGCAAGGCATCTGGCAGTTTTTACAAAATCCCAACCGCAAACCCTACGTCTCAACCCTCGACTCCCAATACTATCCTCCAGACAACAGGACAGACGCTTCTGCCCAACGCTAATGCAGGTTAACCTGGCCTATCTGCTCAATCGACCTACCGGCACCACCCAGTACGCTCTAAACCTGCTGCCCTATTTAGACGACCTCTCACCCTACTATTTAGCCACCGCCGCCAGCCAAGCTTCCGCCTAGCTGCTACCGGGCAGTCCCGGCCAACATGACCGCCGAGCAAGGAACTGCTGGCCATCTACGCCGCCTTGCCTGGACACAGCTCCAGCTACCAAGGCTTTGCCGTCCCAAACAATCAGAAAATGTAGACGGCTCACTGCTGTTCTCTCCCATTCCTGAAGCCCCTCTCTTTAGCTCGACTCGGTTCGTCGTCACCTTTCACGACTTAATTCCGCTGCGGTTCCCTCAGTTCTTTGGCTCCATCAAACTTTTCTACAAATATTACGTACCGCAGGTACTTCATCAATCCGAGCGCATTATCTGCAACAGCGAAGCCACCGCTCGCGACATCATAGACTTCTACAGCATCTCCGCTAGCAAGCTAGCCCCGATTCCGCTCGCTTACGACGCTCAGCACTTTCGCCCCGTCTCGGCGATGCCTAGCATCCTGCAAAGCCAGCCAATGCCCCAGCCCTACTTTCTAATGCTAGGCAGACAGGCTCCCTATAAAAATATCGGACGCGTGATCGAAGCCTTGACGCAAACAAAGGCAGACTGTACGCTGCTCATCGCTGGGCCAACAGACAAGCGCTATACGCCCGAACTCATGGCTAAAGCCGAAGGGCTAGGCGTGCGATCGCGCCTAAGATTTCTCAGCTACGTCCCCTACGATCAGCTTCCAGGTTTGCTCAGCCACGCGATCGCGCTGGTATTTCCCAGCCTGTGGGAAGGCTTTGGGCTACCCGTACTAGAAGCGATGGCCTGCGGCACACCCGTTATTTGCTCGAACCTAGCCTCTCTCCCAGAAGTCGCATGCGACGCAGCGCTACTGATGATAGATCCGACAGAGGTTGGGGCGATCGCCCGCGCCATGAATCAAATACTCACAGACACCCTATTACACTCACAGCTAAAAACCGCTGGGCTTCAGAGAGTTCAGCAGTTTAGCTGGGAGAAAACCGGTCAGGCAACGGTTGAGATACTGCGCCAGCATCTGTAAAAGCAATGCCCGCTAAACCCTACGCATTCGCCTGATTCGCCCGAGCAGATTTACCGGGCAGCTTCACCGCCAGCTTGCGCCCAACAGAAGAAATTGCCCTCACTGGAAACTCTCGAATCTGATGAACAATCAAATTTCGAATATAGCCATACTGCGGAAAGCGTCGTAGCAAAATAATCTCCGCAAACAGATAAAATCGACCTCTACGACGAAACTCAGGCGGATTATCCTCCACTCTTAGTAAGGCAGGCTGAGGAAGTTTATAGCCAATCACCTGTTCAGGCTGAGCCACGTCATAAAACTTTGCTTGCAGCCCTAGCCCCAGCAGCCGATCTAGGCACCAAAACGGCAAATACTTAACCGGACCAAACAAAACTAGCCCCGGCAAAACCTCCTGAAGCGCCGCCTGCACCTTCTCATTCACCCAAACCTTCTTATCAAAGTTCTCGGTATGAGGCCCCTTATGGTCGCGGCGACCCTGCCAGCAGCAGCTCCAGTCAAATTTATGGTGCAGCGGCGCAATCGGAATCTCAAGCATATGGCCCGCCTCATAAAGACCCAAATTATTATCGGCCTTGCGACAAATTGGCAGCGCCGTCAAATCTTCAGGCAGCGCTTCCCAGGGCGCACTTAACGCAGCGGTATCGCCATAGGGAAACTCCTCCTTAGACAAGCGCATCACCCAGCTATCAGGAAACTGCTCAAAATATCGCTTAGCCAGCGCGGGCACTTCTGGATGAATAAACTCATCGCAGTTAAACGTTAAAACATACCGGCCCGAAGCATTTAACAAGCCATTCAGTCGCTGAGCAATTTCGCCCATAAAAGGACTCACTAGCTGCAATAAACGATTGTCATTAGAGGACTCTGGCCGCACACTAGGTGGATGAACCAAAATAAATTCTACGTCGCCCTGCACCTGGAGTAGTGCTTGCAGCCACTGCGCCGAAAAGCCTTCTCGCATCGGCACCACTATAGAGAGAAAAGGGACTGACATGGCTAAGACATCCTCAACAAGAGCGTAAAAAGATAGCAACATTTGGCTGGCTCAAGCATAGCCAGGGCGACTATATTTGCTATCATTCCCGGCCCCGCGCACTAAGTAAGAATGGAGACCGCCTGCCAAAGATATCCAGGCCCGCGTAAACCTCAAGCCTTTGTCAAATCTTTAAGAAGCTAGCTTGTTCGAAGGCTCCTTTAAATAATTTCTATGAGCGTTTGCACTAGTTCTATGAGCGTTTGTATTAGATAGTGACCCTAAGACTACATAGAGAGCAGAAGATGGTGTAAGTATTGGTAAATTGCGCTGACATTCTAAGGTGTGCAGATAAGGTATGCAGATTACGCCGACTAAGATTTCTGAGGTGCTGGTAATAGAACCTCGGGTGTTTCAAGACGAACGTGGGTTCTTTTTAGAGAGCTTCAACCAAAAAGCCTTCGACGAAGCAACCGGCACGAGCTATGCCTTTGTTCAAGACAATCACTCCTCGTCCTCAGCGGGTATTCTGCGAGGGCTGCATTACCAGATTCAGAATGCGCAAGGCAAGCTTGTGCGAGCCGTAGTCGGTAGCATTTACGATGTGGCCGTCGATATTCGCCGGGGGTCACCCACATTCGGCAAGACCGTTGGCAAAATCCTCAGCGCCGAAAATAAAAAGCAGCTCTGGATTCCACCTGGATTTGCCCACGGCTTTTACGTCCTTTCAGAAACCGCAGACGTTCTCTACAAAGCCACAGACTTCTATAGCCCCGAGCACGAACGCAGCATCGTCTGGAACGATCTAGATCTAAACATTCAGTGGCCGACAGCCGGAAAAGACCCCATCCTCTCAGGCAAAGATGCAGCGGGGGATAGCCTAAAAGAGGCCGATCTGTTTGACTACGCAGACTTCACCGCAGAAACTAACCCGGTCAAATAGGCCAAAAGCCACAGCCAGTGACTATTTTATTAGGCCAATTTATCTAAGCTAATGACTATTTTATTACTAGGCGCACAGGGGCAAGTCGGGCAAGAACTGGCTCAAACCCTCGCCCCACTCGGAAAGATTAAGGCCATTGGCAGAGCGCAGCTAGATCTGACAAATTTAGAGGCGATCGCTCAAACCATCCGCACTCTCCAACCTCAACTGATTGTTAACGCTGCCGCCTACACCGCCGTAGACAAAGCCGAAAGCGAGCGGGAACTCGCCCAAAGAATCAACGCAGAAGCGCCCGCAGCCATGGCAAAGTCAGCCGCAGACTGTGGCGCGACGCTGATTCATATTTCTACAGACTACGTGTTTTCTGGTCGGGCCGGATCGCCTCGCCAGGAAACCGACGAAACGGGGCCGCTGGGAGTATATGGCCAAACCAAACTAGCGGGAGAGGAGGCCATTCGAGCTGCCACTAGTCAGCACATTATTCTGCGCACTGCCTGGGTGTACGGAACGCAGGGCAAAGGCAACTTTCTTAAAACCATGCTGAGATTGGGCAAAGAGCGCGAAAGGCTGAGCGTAGTGAGCGATCAGGTAGGGTCGCCAACTTGGGCCAAAGATATTGCTGAGGCGATCGCTGCCCTCGCCCAAAAAATCGAACCCTCAAAAACAGCTAGCCCAGCGCAAGACCCGCCGTTTGGCACCTATCACTTTACTAATAGCGGCGTTGCTAGCTGGTACGACTTCGCGATCGCCATCTTCGAAGAAGCCGCAGCGCTGGGCTACCCGCTCAAGCTTCAGTCGGTCAAGCCGATTACCACTGCCGACTATCCCACCCCAGCCCAACGGCCAGCCTACTCCGTACTCAACGGCCAAAAGATCGCCGCCCTACTCAATCGGGACGCACCCTATTGGCGAACCAGCCTCAGAAAAATGCTCAAAAACCATATGCTAACGTCTTAGATATTCTCCGCCTCAGACTTATTTTTTATCGTAACTTCTACCGCACAGCCATCCTATGAAAGCACTCATTTTATCTGGAGGTAAAGGCACTCGCCTGCGCCCGCTCACCTACACCGGAGCCAAGCAGCTCGTCCCCGTCGCCAACAAACCTATCCTTTGGTACGGCATCGAAAGCCTGGTCGCCGCCGGAATCACCGATATTGGCATCATCGTTAGCCCCGAAACCGGCCCAGAAATTGAAGCCAAAACCGGTAAAGGCGATCGCTTTGGCGCAAACATCACCTACATTCCTCAAGCTAGCCCAGACGGTTTGGCCCACGCGGTCAAAATCGCGCGGCCTTTCCTGGGCGACTCGCCCTTCGTCATGTACCTGGGCGATAATCTCATTCAAGACAGCCTCAATGACTTCGTTGCAGACTTCAAAAAGAAGCCACTAGGCGCAATTATCATGCTCAAGCAGGTGGCTAATCCGACTGCCTTTGGCGTGGCTCAAATTGCCGCCGATGGTAGCGTTACCAGGCTGGTCGAAAAGCCTAAAGATCCGCCCTCCAACCTAGCATTAGTAGGTGTTTATCTGTTCGCACCGGAGATTCATCAGGCGATCGCTCAAATCCAACCCTCAGCTAGAGGCGAGCTAGAAATTACCGACGCCATTCAGCAGCTCATCGCCACCCACCAAACCGTAGAAGCCAAAGAGCTATCCGGCTGGTGGCTAGACACCGGTAAAAAAGACGACCTGCTAGAAGCCAACCGCATCATTCTAGATGAGTACATCACTCACCCCAACATCTTAGGAGACGTAGACGAGCGCAGTAAAATCAGCGGTCGCGTCGTCATCGGCAAAGGTTCTAGGCTCACCAACTGCACCGTACGCGGCCCCGTCATCATTGGCGAAAACTGCGTACTAGACAACTGCTTCGTCGGCTCCTACACCAGCATCGCCAACGGCGTCAGCATGAGCGACATCGAAATAGACCACAGCGTTGTCCTGGCCGGAGCCACCATTTCTGGCATTCATCGGCGCATCGTCGATAGTCTCATCGGCGAACGGGCCAAACTCACCGTCACCGAACATCGCCCCAAAGCGCTCAGATTTATGGTCGGCGACGATTCCAGCATCGAGCTAGCCTAGCCCCTTCAATCCGTCTCGCAACTTGTCAAACCTTCTCTACTCAACCCCTCTATCGAATAACCATGTCTAAACAGGTTCTAATTACCGGCGGCGCTGGATTTATCGGCTCAAACTTCGTCCATCACTGGTGCCAAAATCACGACGGGCGAGTAGTCGTACTCGACATTTTGGGCTACGCCGGAAACAAAGCCAACGTGTCAGACCTGATGGAGCAGGCGCGATTTCGTCTGGTTGAAGGAGATATTTGCGACGGCGAATTAGTCGCCGCGCTGCTAGCAGAAGAAGAAATCGATACCGTCATCCACTTCGCCGCCGAATCACACGTAGACCGATCCATTCTCGGCCCTGCCGCCTTTGTGCAAACCAACGTCGTCGGCACGTTTACGCTGCTAGAAGCCTTTCGCAACCACTGGCAGGCCAAAGACAAGCCCGCCGATTTTCGCTTTTTGCACGTCTCCACAGACGAAGTCTACGGCAGCCTAGAAGCCGACGATCCGGCCTTCACCGAGACCACACCCTACGCTCCCAACAGTCCATATTCCGCCTCCAAAGCAGGCAGCGATCACCTCGCGCGGGCCTACTTCCATACCTATGGAATGCCCACGCTCATCACCAACTGCTCCAACAACTACGGCCCCTACCAGTTTCCCGAAAAGCTCATTCCGCTGATGTGCCTGAACATTTTGCTCGGCAAACCGCTACCTGTATACGGCGACGGGCAAAATGTCCGCGACTGGCTGCACGTTAGCGACCACTGCTCAGCCATTGACACCGTTTTACACAAGGCCAATCCCGGCGACGTTTACAACATCGGCGGCAACAACCAGGTCAAAAACTTAGACATCGTCCATCAGCTTTGCGACCTTATGGGCGAACTCGCCGGAGATTTGCCCCAACCGCCCCGCGAACTCATCACCTTTGTTACCGACCGACCTGGTCACGATCGCCGATACGCCATGGACATCTCCAAAATTGAAAAAGATCTGGAGTGGACGCCCGCCTACAACTTTGAAACCGGACTCCGCCAAACCGTCGCCTGGTACTTAGAAAACCGCGATTGGTGGCAGCCATTGCTCTCCGAAGAATACAGGGGCTACTACGATAATCTGTATGGCGATCGCTAACCCATCAGCAGTCATCACTTAGCCGCTGTCAAGCTCAAAAGCTCCTGGCTCAAAGTTTTCACTTTCTGATTCCGGCCCAAGGCCATATCCGCTGAGCGACAATACGATAAACCTAAGTGATTACGCTGAGAGAGCATACCCATCAGACGATAGCGGAACCCTGTTTGAGCGACCGGTTACCTTCGAGATAGTTGTCTTCAGCGTCAACTATCTCTGAGCAGATGCACCAAACCGATAGCCCTTGCTATAAACCGTATGAATTAGAACCGGTTGATTCGGCAGCTCTATCTTTTTTCTGAGCAAACGCATTTGAGCGGCTAGCGCGTTACTGCTAGGGGCAGCCCCCTTACCCCAAACAGCATCATAAATTTGGCTGTGGGTGAGTAATTGGTCGGGCGATCGCATCAAATAAGCCAAAAGCTGCGCCTCCTTCTCCGACAGCTCAATAGCGCCCCCCCCTCGGCTAGCCAACTGATTTTCCAAATCAAGCGTGAGATCGGCCACCCGCAGCGTTTTAGTGGTCTCACTATCGGCTAGCTCCGACGGCTCCAAGTGGCTAGGACGACGCAATAACGCCCGCACCCGAGCCAATAGCTCTCTTAGCTCGAAAGGTTTAACCAGATAGTCGTCTGCGCCCGCGTCAAGGCCATGTACGCGGTCGTCCAGCGTGTCTTTAGCCGTCAGAAAAAGGACGGGCGTGGTTTGTCCGCGCGATCGCACCTCACGACAAATCTCTAGGCCGCTTTTGTACGGCAGCATCCAGTCCAAAATCAACAGATCATAAGTCCCGCTAGTCGCCATTTCGCCACCCGTAGCGCCATCAGCCGCCACCTCAACCGCATATCCTTGACGCTGAAGCAGTCGGCTCAGCGGGTCGGTCAGCTCTACTTCGTCATCGACTAACAAAATGCGCATGGCTAAGAGAGAACAAATAATTTAAGACCGACCTTCTTATATTCTACCTTTTGCCTTCTCAGCCAATCAGCGGCTAAGCCTGATTTAATAAGGGGACGCATTTTATAGGCAAGCAGTATGACTGTCGAGCAGCTCAATCAGAAGTTTGCAATTCCCGGTAAAGTCAAAGTCGTTGAAGGCAAAGGTGGATTTCCCATTGTTGAGGTGACTAACGAAAAAGCCGTCGCAAAAATTTCGGTGTACTCAGGGCAGGTGATATCTTTTAAGCCAGCAGGCGAGCCAGAGGATTTGCTCTTTTTGAGCGATAAAGCCTACTACCAAACAGGTAAAGCGATAAAAGGCGGCATTCCTATTTGCTGGCCCTGGTTTGGCCCCGATCCAGAAGGCAAAGGCCGCGCTAGCCACGGATTTGTCCGCAATCGGATGTGGACGATTCTGAGTACGGAGGCGATTACCAGCGGTGAAACAAAAATTCAACTAGGTATGTCACCCAGTGAAGAAACGTTAGAAATTTGGCCGCATCAGTTTGAGTTAGTCGTTGAAGTTCTAGTCGGAGCGCAGCTCTCAGTGACGCTAATTACCAAAAACACTGGAGACAACCCTTTTTCTATTACACAGGCACTGCATACTTACTTTGCCACTGGCGGTATTAGTCAGGTGCGCGTACTAGGATTTAAAAACGCCCCGTTTGTAGATAAAGCAGAGGGCGGTCTTGAAAAGACACAAACAGGCGACATCACAATTACGGCAGAGACAGACCGCATCTATACCGACGTACGACCCGAGATAGTAGTAGAAGATGGCGCAATGGGTCGTCGTATTGGCATTACCTCAACGGGTAGCAGCACCGCTATTGTGTGGAATCCCTGGAAAGAGATTTCAGTTAAAATGGCTGACTTAGAAGACCAGGACTATCAGCGATTCATTTGCGTAGAGACTGCAAACGCAGAAGATGAGGTTATAGAAATAGCGCCAGGTGCTGAGTACAAAATGCAGGCTGTTTACACAATAGAGCGCAGCTAATACCATTACAAACAGCAAAAATCCCTTCGCACATTGTACGGAGGGATTTTTAACTTATTCAATTGCCATCAAGGAATAATCTGAAGACTACGCGTTGATTGCAGGAGCCGTAAGCGCTACAGGAGCGGATTCACCAGCGGCCAAGTCAAGCGGGAAGTTGTGTGCATTTCGTTCGTGCATTACTTCCATCCCGAGGTTGGCACGGTTAAGAACGTCAGCCCAGCTACCAATTACTCGACCATGTGAGTCAATAATTGACTGGTTGAAGTTGAAGCCGTTCAAGTTAAACGCCATCGTCGAGATACCGAGAGCGGTGAACCAGATGCCGACGACAGGCCATGCGCCGAGGAGGAAGTGCAAAGAACGTGAGTTGTTGAACGAAGCATATTGGAAGATCAAGCGACCAAAGTAACCGTGAGCGGCAACGATGTTGTATGTCTCTTCTTCTTGACCAAACTTGTAACCGTAGTTCTGTGACTCGGTTTCGGTCGTTTCACGAACGAGTGAAGAGGTTACGAGTGAACCGTGCATGGCACTAAAGAGTGAACCACCGAACACACCGGCGACGCCGAGCATGTGGAAGGGGTGCATCAGAATGTTGTGCTCAGCCTGGAAGACCAACATGAAGTTGAACGTACCAGAGATACCGAGAGGCATACCGTCGGAGAATGAACCTTGACCTAAAGGATAGATGAGGAACACTGCGGTAGCGGCTGCAACGGGTGCAGAGTAAGCAACGCAAATCCAAGGGCGCATCCCAAGGCGGTAGGAAAGCTCCCACTCACGACCCATGTAACAGAAGATGCCAATCAGGAAGTGAAAGATTACCAGTTGGTAAGGGCCACCGTTGTAGAGCCACTCATCGAGTGAAGCAGCTTCCCAGATCGGGTAGAAGTGAAGGCCAATCGCATTAGAAGAAGGAACGACAGCACCAGAGATGATGTTGTTGCCGTACATCAGAGAACCAGCGACAGGTTCGCGAATGCCGTCGATGTCCACAGGGGGAGCGGCGATAAAGGCGATGACGAAGCAAGTAAGTAGGTAGGTCAAATTAAATATAAGACGCTGGTGTCTGAAGTCCAGGTCTGACGCGCACTTGTCTAAAAAATGATTAGACTGACCTACTTAGTAGCAGCGAGCAGAGTCGGAATCATCAGAACGCCGAACCAACCTACATAGAGGCGATTGTCGGTACTGGTGACCCACTGACAGAACTGCTCCCACATCGAAGCAGACCGGCTCCGTTGAAGCGTTGTTGTTGTAGAAACCATGAAATGATTGCGGGGTAAACGATATGTATATGACAAATAAGAAGCGTGAGAACGCATGTCTTATTTATCGGTATGTATATATGTTAACACAACGTTACGAATAATGCAAGGACATTGACAAACTAATTTAATTGTGAACTCCTTGCTCTTGGGTTGTTTCGGCTACTTGGGCTTAGTTTTAGGGCGATCGCTACCCTACATCCTTGGGTCAATGAAAAGATTACAATCGCGCCACGCTCCGCAAAACTGACGAGCCAGCATTCTACGCACTCGCCACTAAAGAAGGCTTTTGCTCAGAAGTGTTGTCTACGTTCACAGTCTCCTCTGCAACTATATCTAGTACGCCCAGCAGCTCTCGCTCGAAAGAGACCTGGGCGCGGTTAGTCCGACCGGCAACATACAGTGTCTTGTCGGTTTGCAAAGCCCAAACCTGAGAGTGCGAGATGTAGCTCACGACTACACCAATCATCAGTAAGCCAAACCCCAAATACACCACCGGAATGCCAGGATCGGCTTTGATTTGTAAACCCGTACTGCCGATGAGTTCGTCCACATATAAGGTAATACCGTTCACCTCAGCCGAGCCGCCTTCGCGAACAGTAGACACTAGCTGACCTTTCATGTCGTAGATCAGCAGCGTACCCTGCAAGTCTTGCGCCACCAAAGAAACGCCTTCGCTCAGATCAGGCTTGGTCGGAACCCAGGTGCCCCAAAGTCTGCCGCTGGTTTTTTCTAGCTTAGCCATGGGCAAGTCGAAAGTAGGGCTGTTATTAAGCCTTACTTTGACATTGCTAATCGCCCAATCTGCCTGATAAAGCGTGACGTTTTTGTACTTTAGCGGTTGATTAACCCAAATGGTTTTGCGCTTAACTTCGCTACCGCCATCGTCTAGGACAGAAAGGTCGGAGTAAAACTGATCGACCCGGCCTTCTGGAGAGTAATCGATCCAAAAGCGGTTGACGTGGACTGACCAGTCTTTGGGAATTTGCGAGGCCGACCAGGGGCCAGCATCAAAAATGTTTTGGATACGGAAAGTTTGGCCACTCGGCACCATTTCCTGGGCGAAAAAACCAGTCATAGAGCCGAGAATTGCGCCGATTAAAATCAGCAGCATACTGGCATGGACGACGATTGGGCCAATGCGTCCGCTGAGTCCTTTGTGGGCGTAGAGCATATCGCCGTTTTCGTCCGACTTCTCAAAAACCTTGTAGCGGCGAGCCTGCAACTGCGCTTTAAGGTCTTCAACTGAGCTGTTCTCTAATTCCGTACTCAGCGCCATTTTGCCAAACTGACGCGGCTTACTGTAAAAGTTCCAGGTGCGAGAAAACCAGCGCAGCGCCGTAATCTGGCGGGTGAAGGTACAGGCTGTCAGGCTCGCACCAAACAGAATCAAAATGGCGAGAAACCACCAGGTGCGATAAACATGGTCTAGCCCGGTGAACAGAACGAACTTCCAGGTGAGAAAGCCAAACAGCGCTGGACTCTCGGGATAGTTTTCTTGATAGAAGGCGAGACCCTGGCCCTGCTCGATGACGGTGCCGCTGATGCTGAAAATAGCGATCGCCAACAGTAGCCCAATCGCTAGCCGTAAATCCGCCAGCAAAGGCACCAGATCTTTACGGAAATATCTTTTCACCCCTAACCAGGCAGCGCTCATGTTCTCTTCTACATTCTTTTTATGACCTAGCTACTAGCATAGCGGTCTTAACTCCTAAGAACAGCAGGCGACCCGTCAATAGCCAATGAACGCTACGTAATGGGCAACAGTCGAGTCACTAGAGAAAAAATGCCGAACCCCACCAACAAAACGCCACTCGCAGGCGTAATCCAGCCCGACCACTTGCGCAGCGCCAGGATGCGCTTAATCGAAGCGGTGAAAATTCCAGCTAACATCAGCGGGGCCACATAGCCAACGGTATAGGCCAGCAGCAGCGAAGCGCCCAAAACCGGATCGCCCTTTTCGCCTACCCAGGCCAGCAGCGTCGCTAAAACCGGCGTGCTACAGGGAGAGGCCACCAACCCAAAGGTGAGTCCTAGCAAGTAAGACTTAACGGAGCGCGGGATATTATTTTGCAAAAAGCCGGTGCTATTGAAAGAAGGCAGCGGTGGAAGCGGCAGCGCTTCGAGCAAGTTTAGGCCCATCAGGATAGCGATCGCACTCACCAAAATTGGCAGGCCAATCCCCACCTGCCCATACACCCAGCCCAGGCTACTCGCCACCAATCCCAAAGCTGCCAGCGTGGTCGCCAACCCAGTCGCAAACCACACCGATTGGCCCACCGCCTGCCAACGAGTTTCTAGCTCGTAGCTGCCCATATAGCCAATCGTAATTGGCAGCATTGAGAGCATACAGGGTGTGAGACTCGTTAGTAGACCGGCGATCGCAATAATGCCAATACTAGAGATAGACAAGTGGCCAAGCTGTCCCTCCACCCAGCCGTTAGCAGACTGGCTGAGGTGATACAAGAAAAGTTGAAGGCGATCGCCCATAAAGCAGACTCATTAACTACTCTGATTGTATCGAATTGTTAATGACTTTTGTTAGGCAAAGACTTTGCAGCCGAAAGTTCCTTGCCGGAGGAGTTAAAGGGCTTTATGGCAAAACGTTCGGCCTCTGACTTTTCCTGATTTGTAAATGGAGAAGGCGGCAGGTTGGCAGTAGGACTTGAAAGGTTTTCGGCGGTTTGCTTATCCTTAGCGTCCAGTCTAGATTGCCTGTCGGCAGAGAACGACCCATCGACCTCATGCGGCTTGGTCCGACTCAGTACAATTACCTCAGCATCTCTAGACTCTCTAGCCACGCGAATCAAAACGCCTGCGGTAATCAGGCTAGCAATCATCGAGCTGCCCCCATAGCTAAACAGCGGAAACGGCAGTCCGGTCGTGGGCATCGTCCCCGTCGCCACCCCAATATTCACCAGCGACTGACCGACGAGCAAAACCATACAGCCAATCGCCACTAGCCGATGCACCGTTTTCTTTGCCTGAATCGCCACCATTAGCGCCACGGTACTGTATACCGCTAAAAACAGCAGCAGCATCAAACAGCCAATAAATCCAAACTCCTCGGCAAACACCGAAAAAATGAAGTCGGTATACTGAATCGGCAAAAAATACAGCTTCTGCGCCGAAAGCCCGTAGCCCGTGCCTAATAAGCCGCCCGAACCAATCGCCAGCAGGCTTTGAACAAGCTGATAGCCATTGCCCGCTGCGTCTGCCCAGGGATTGAGGAAAAAGAGTAGGCGATCGCGCTGATAAGAATTCACCGCCGCGCTCAGCGCCACTGCCGTCAGCCCCGTACCCGCCGTAATCGCTAGCTGACGATACGGCAGTCCTGCCGCCCAAGCAATCAGCCAAATCGTCATGCCACAAACCGCCGTCGTACTCAAATTCGGCTGGGCCAAAATCAGCAGCAGTCCCCCCGTAAAAATCCCCAGCCAAAACAGCTTCGTCGAGTTATTCACCTGATGCCACCGACCAAATAGCTGAGCGCTATGCATCACTAAAAACGGCTTCATCAGCTCCGAAGGCTGAAGTAAAAACGGGCCAAACGGCAGCCAGCGCGTCGCCCCGTTCACCTCTACGCCCACGCCTGGAATATGCGTCAAGCCCACCATCAGCATACTCAGCAGCAAAAAGAAGCCCGACAGCCGCATAATTTGCCGCACCGGATGTCGAGTAATCCATCTAGAAATAAGCAAACCCACAATCACCCAAATAAGCTGAACCTTAAAAAAGCGAGCGCCATCACCGAAGTCCGATTCGGCCACTGGATAGGAAGCCGAAAACAGCACCACCATGCCGACCGACAGCCACAGTAGCGTCATCCAGCGCAGCAGCCGAGCCTCCAAAGCCCAGCCCCGCACCGAAAAAAAATGAATTATGCCCTCAGTAATATTGGGGCGGAAGGTAACGGCTTTTTGCACAAATATTCTAGGGTTTGTAGTTTTGCAATAAAAAAGTTCTGCAATAAAAATCCCCCGCCTAGCAGACGAGGGATTTAGTCAGACTCAGTTTAGCCCAAATACTAGCAGGCGATCGCCCACTTACTTCCGAGTTGTAATATCAGGAGCCTTCAGCGGCGCATTTAGCAAAGGCGTCGTCGCAATCGGCAGCGGCGGCGTTTTGTCCTGCGCAATCAGAAACATCTGCGCCCGAATCCGCTCAGTTAGCTGCACCGTTTTCGCATCATAAAGCTGAGTCAACGCTTTTGGATACAGACCAAAGCCAATAATCGGAATCAGCAAACAGGTGATCACAAAAATCTCCCGAGGCTCCGCGTCAATTAGCACTTCCTTCTCAATTAGCTCCTTATTCTCAGGGCCATAGAAAATATCGCGCAGCATCGACAGCAAATACAGCGGCGTCAAAATCACGCCCACCGCCATCAGCATCACGATAATCAACTTGAAGTTAAAGCCATAGGCATCGCTGTTAGCAAAGCCCACAAACACCATTAGTTCCGCCACAAAGCCACTCATCCCCGGCAGTGCCAAAGACGCCATAGAGCAGGTGGTGAACATCGAGAAAATCTTCGGCATCTTGCGACCAATACCGCCCATCTCATCGAGAATCAGCGTATGCGTACGGTCGTAAGTGGCACCCACCAGGAAGAAAAGACTCGCTCCAATCAATCCGTGCGACACCATTTGCAGCACCGCACCGCTTAGGCCCAGGTTCGTAAACGAACCAATACCAATCATCACAAAGCCCATGTGCGAGATCGACGAATAGGCAATCTTACGCTTGAGATTGTTCTGAGCAAAAGAAGTCAGCGCTGCGTAAATAATGTTCACCACGCCAAAAATCACCAATCCCGGCGCAATCACCGCATGAGCCTGCGGCAGCATCTCCACGTTCATTCGGATAATCGCGTAGCCGCCCATCTTCAGCAGAATGCCAGCTAGCAACATGTGAACGGGTGCTGTCGCCTCACCATGAGCATCCGGTAGCCAGGTGTGGAACGGAATAATTGGCAGCTTTACGGCGTAGGCAATCAAGAATCCCGAATACAGGAATAGCTGAAGCCTCAGCGGAAACTCCTTCGCCGCCAGCGTCTGCATATCGAAGGTAACCGTGTCGCCATAGAAGGCCATACCGAGTGCGGCCACCAAAATAAACAGCGAACCACCCGCCGTATACAAAATAAACTTCGTCGCCGCATACAGCCGCTTCTTACCGCCCCAAATCGACAGCAGCAAATAAACCGGCAGCAGCTCCAGCTCCCACATTAGGAAGAACAACAGCATATCTTGCACAGCAAATACGCCAATTTGTCCGGCATACATAGACAGCAGCAAGAAGTAGAAAAGCTTGGGCTTAAACGTCACCGGCCAGGAAGCCAGAATGGCCAACGTAGAAATAAAGCCGGTAAGCACAACCAGCGGCATCGACAAACCATCGACCCCCACCGACCAGCGCAGGTCGATTTGCGGCACCCAGGTATAGCTTTCGTAAAGCTGCATCCCTGAGGAGCTAATGTCGTAGTTATTGATGAAGGCGTAGACGATCACCGCAAAATCAATCAGTCCGACGACTAGGGCGTACCAGCGAACGGTACGACCCTTTTCATCGGGGATAAACGGGATCGCAAACGCCGCTAGAAAGGGGAAGAAGATGATGAACGACAGCCAAGGGAATTGATCCATAACGAAACTGATATCTGCGGCGCAGAAGGGCTACCGATGAACTATATAAGCAAAAGCTTGATTTCTTTTCACACTGTAGGAAGAAAAATAGAGTCTGTGGGAGAGCGATTACTTTTTCTTATCAGGTGCGCAGTGATGGTTCACGTTCCAAAGACACTCAAAATGCGGCTGCCAGTGAATGATACTGCCACTTATCAAAGACGCCTCTCAACTTAGCACCACCTTAAGGATCGCTAGAGATATTCGCTTGTAGTAGCTGCCGACTTTTAAGCCGATTGCCACATCCAGAGCTACGTTGCTTGCGATCGCCACCAATCAGCAGAGACAGCAAAGTCAACGGCTTCGGTAATGCAAGTAACGCCCGCCCGAGTACCATCTAGAGACTCATAGTCAACAGCGGTGGCTACGGCTAGTTCTTCAAACTCACCAACAGGAATGCGAGCAACCTTACTGTCTCCAAACATAACCACGATTTCGTTAGTCTTAGCATCGTAGCGAGCTTCGATCAGGTCTGTCGGCAGTGGATCGGGCGCTGAGACGACGACATCGTAGGCAAGAGGGCTTATCGTCATGTATCTTCTCCATAAATTGAGTCCCAAATTTCCCAGACTTTGTCGAGGTTTGAGCGGGATCATATTTTTGACAGCCACAAGATGACTGACGTAGATACATCGCTCTATTTCGCTGTCTTCTCACGGGTTATGTCCTTGCTGCATTCTCTCTAGAAGCTCTTCGATATCCTCCTTTGATGCGATGCGTTGCTCTATTGCTAGAAAAGAAATCAGCGTCATCGTACAGCTAGCCTTTGCCGCCGCATAGACCTTGTGATGTCCATCCACTAAATAGTGGGCCAAACAAACGTGTTCTACAATCTCTTTGTCTGCCTCCCACTCAGCAGGCCCCTTGATGTCTAGAACTGACAGCGCAGAGGAAAAGTCGGCACTAAAAACTCAAACAAGCTGCGTTGTGCTGGAAGAGGCTGAGTTGACAGGCGATAGTACTCTGTCTTTGGAAAGTGAGGCATACCCCAGAAGCTATCAATACCTCATAGCTCTACTTGTTCGTGCGTAAAGGGCTTTGAGATTGCTCTATTGTTCGTTCTGATGTATCTAGGATCACTCAGCGGTCTTTCCCTCTATCGGTAGCATGTAGACCAATCAACCATGTTTTTGGCTATCACATACGACGAGTTGGTTCACGATTGCGTTTCTGCTGAACCCAAGTGCGCAAGTCAATTTCTGCCTCTACTTCGTCGATTCGGGCCGCATCAATGAAGTTGTATAAGTCTTGTTTTTGAATGAAGGGAAAGGTAGGGCTGGTTTCGATTTCAATGTAGCAACCGTCCTCAAGCTGATAAATCCGCAAAACCGACTATCAAAGCGCCATAGCTCAGGCACGCCCATTGCCGCATAAAGTATATTTTTATCAATATAGGTATGAGATATATCGACCTCTAACACTAAATCTGGTGGAGGATCGTTGCTCAGGTCTACCGTTTTCCCGGCGACCTTGTCTCTATTTTTAATGTAGTAGGCGTTATCAGGCTCTGCGCCTCTGTCTAAATCTTCTCTACTCAACGTAGTTGACCACAGAGACTTCATCTTGAGTCCTAGCTCAATCACCAGTGTTCTAATAAATACGCCAATGATGCCTTTAAGCTGCTCGTGGTCTTCTAATGGCATGGACAGTTCAAGCGTTCCAAGTAAGTAAGACACACACACCTTATTTGAGGCAAAGCTGCCAGCATTTGTTGATATTGTGTCCAGCTAGTTCCATACAGCGCCACTCGCTTTTCACCAGCCATTAAGTTCGAGGACGTAAGTGTACTGACCATACCGTTAGATTACTAGAAGCTTTCTATTCTTTGATTATTGCAGAATAAAAAAGAGCGCCGAAATTGGTTTCGGCGCTCTTTTCGTCTTTTACACAGTCAAGGGGTGTCTAGCCAAGGCCCGATATAAAGACCAGACCCAGCACCGCACCAAACACAATTAGCGTGTAAAACTGAGCGCGACCATTCTCAAAGTATTTCAACCCTTCGCCCGTCACCAACGTGGCAAAGCCAGTGAGGTTGACGATACCATCGACAATTTTCACGTCTACGTTCAAGACACCTTTCGCTAATTTGCGCGTCCCTTTGACAAAAACCTCGCGGTAGATGTCGTCGATGTACCATTTGTTGAGTGAGAGGTTGTAGAGTGGCTTGATTTTTTGGGCGATCGCCTCAGCACTAATCACCTTAGTCCGATACATCAGCACCGCCAAAATAATCCCCGCTACCGAGATCGCCACAGACAGCCCAGCCATCCGCACAAACTCATCCACATCGAACTCTGCCGCAATCTCAGCCACCGTCAGCGCCTCACCCGAAGGATGAATGAAGGCTTCGAAGTAGTTAGCAAACGGCGTACCAACCAAACCGATTAGCGCCGACGGAATCGCCAGCATCATCAGCGGAAGCGTCATGCTTAAAACCGACTCATGCGGCTTCTCAGCATGATGATGATCCTCGTGGCTAGACGCTTCTACCGTTAGCTCCTGAGTGCTCATCGCCCCCGGCCCCATCGACGCACCTGCCATCTGCAAAGACTGAATCTTCACCATTCTGCGGATATCCGCATCATTCCCGCGAAACTCACCCTCGAAGGTAGAGAAATACATGCGGAACATATAGAAGGCGGTCGCACCGGCTGTAAGCCAGCCAATTGCCCACATCACCGGATTTACCTCAAACACAGCGCCTAAGATTTCATCCTTCGACCAAAAACCCGCAAAAGGAGGCAGTCCCGAAATCGCCAGCGTACCAATCAAAAAGGTAATCGACGTAATCGGCATGTACTTCCGCAAGCCGCCCATCAAGCGCATGTCCTGCGCTAGCGCAGGGTCGTGGCCCACCACCTCTTCCATGCCATGAATTACCGAGCCAGAACCCAGGAACAGCATCGCTTTGAAGTAAGCGTGAGTCATCAGGTGAAACAGACCAGCGGTATAAGCACCGACGCCCATTGCCATCACCATATAGCCCAATTGAGACATGGTAGAAAAGGCTAGCCCCTTCTTAATGTCGTTCTGCGTGATCGCAATCGACGCACCCAAAAAGGCGGTGATAGTTCCTGTCCAGGCGATAATGCTCATCACCGAAGGAATGTTTTCAAAGACGGGATACATCCGCGCAATCAAAAACACACCTGCCGCAACCATCGTCGCCGCGTGAATCAGGGCAGAGATGGGCGTGGGACCTTCCATCGCATCTGGCAGCCATACGTGCAGCGGAAACTGCGCCGACTTCGCCATTGGCCCCATGAAGACTAAGCCTGCAAATAAAGCAGCTAAGCCACCTGAAATAACGCCCGTAGTTACCAAGTCGCTGAGGCGATCGCCCATTAGCTCGAACTCAAAGGTTCCGGTTGCCCAGAACAGGCCGAGCATTCCTAGCAGCAGGCCAAAGTCGCCTACTCGGTTGGTGACAAACGCTTTTTGGCAAGCATCGGCAGCGCCATCGCGGTCGTACCAATAGCCAATCAGCAGGTAAGAGCACATGCCCACCAGCTCCCAAAAAACGTAAACCTGTAAAAGGTTAGGACTCACAACTAGGCCCAGCATAGAGGCGCTAAACAGGCTTAAATAAGCGTAAAAGCGAACGTAGCTCGGGTCGTGAGACATGTAGCCATCGGTGTATATCATCACCAAAAAGGCAACAGTGGTGACGATAACCAGCATCAGCGACGTGATGTGGTCGATGGTAAAGCCCATGTCGATGGTGAAGTCTCCAGCGGAGGCCCATTCAATCAAATAGGTATAGGGCACGTGCCCTTGAAGCTGGCTCACCAAAATCATGATGGACAGCGCCATCGCCGTACCAATCAGGCTGACGATAAAAGTTGCGACCGGCTTTCTGAGCTTGTTGGTCGCTTCGTTGTAGCTGATTAAGCCTGTGCCCACAACTGCTGCGCCAAATAAGGGCAGCACTGGGATAATCCAGGCATATTTATAGATGGATTCGACGGATTCCATTGCTTACTCCATTTCCTGCCAGCGGGTTTACTTAATATCAACTTCATATCTGCCGACAGTGAAATTGGGATTGAATACACCTGGCAAATCCGTTACATAATGACACATTCTGTCTGTCCGTTCGTGTTGCTTTAGACGGAATACGAACAGAAATAACAACTTTAATTAAATAAAAATGTTTAAATCGACAGATGAAAACCCGTATGGGCGGACTAATCCTACGATCAATCTGCTAGATGAACAGTAAGCTAACTTCTAACTACCTGTCCTTTTACAGAGTGTTGAGCGAGTTAGTAAGAAGCGGCCAACTTTTTATTTCCGCCAATTTCGCTTTTATTGACTTGAATGATCGCATTCTGGGCCTGTAGATAGGCATCCGTCCCGGTTGGAATCGCTCGCAGCTTCGTCAAAATAGCCTGATTCTGCCGATTCCTAGCCTGATAGGGTAGCCCCGACTGTTCAATTTCATTCAGGGCCGCTTGCAAAGAAGCGACACTCTGGCTTGCCGCCTGCTCTTGCCGATAGCGCTGACGCACCGCTTCTAAATTCTGCTGATAGGTCGATTTAATCCGCTGCGCCTCGGCATACTGAGTGCTGTTGGGAGGAATCTGCTCCAAATGGTACAGCGCTGTTTTCCAAAGATGAGAAATATCAACCCATTTTTGCGCTGGATAAGGCGCGCTCTGGCTAGCTAGCGCTGCCTGCCAACCGTGACGACGAGCGATCGCCAAATCATCCACTTTAGCCACAGAAAACTGCGGCACCTTCTCCCGACTAGAAGGCGTAGGATTTAGAGCTTGAGCTGAATTTTCTCGGGCGATCGCCGCCACCCGTCTACCCTCAACTTCTGCTAGATTACGCTGATAAAAAGCAATCTTATCCTCAACCGCCGCATAGTCCACATAGCTCTCGGGCACCTGATTCAGGTAAACAATCGCCTGACGCCATAACGCCGCCGTCTCCCGCCAATGCTGCGAACTGTGCGGCGGATTCTGCCCCTTCAGTGCCGCCTGCCAGCCTAGCCGCTTAGCCTGAATAAAAGCATTCGATTCAGACGCCTTTACGCGCGTCTTCGTAAACCTTGCCTTCAGCGACAAAGGTTTCACCAGAGGATTTTCTGCGCGGCTCTCAACTTGGTTTCCGGCTTCAGCCTTGCCCTGGCTAACCTGAGAAACCGGCAGAATAGGAACATTCGTAGAAGCCGTTGTTGACGCCATTCCAAAGGTAGAAGCCACCAGCACAGCCGTCACGCCCACCCCGGCAGAAATGCGAATGTCAGATAGGTTTTTACCGTTAGCGGCCACGCTAGTCAGTACTTTAGGGTCAATATCTGGAATCACATCGCAGAGGTTGTCCCAAATTTGAATGCGGGTTAAATGTTTGCCCGACTCGGCCTGTAGCGTCTGAAGCCGAGAAAACAAAATGATGCTGTCGAGCTTGTCGATAACGCCCTGATTGTGTAGGCTCTCAATCTCAAGTTCGATGACTTTGAAGGCGCGATCGCTAAGTCGAGCCATGGCCAAAACTCACTAAAACTTACAAGGGGTCTAACCCCTGATACGAGCAGTAAAATGACTATCCGGTCTGAAGGGGTGACACAACAGCTACAGCGTAGCCATGACAGTCTCTATGGCTTTTA
>QBMC01000048.1 GCA_003242035.1 Nodosilinea foveolarum
ACAAGTTGCCCGATGCTCCTTCTTTAATTCCTCTAGCTACGACCTGAATCCTTACTGTCTGCCTATGGAATGGGTTTGGCTGACCGTCGTATTCTCAAGGAAAGGTCGGTGGAGATCGCTTTGGAGGAGGCCAGCGCGACACTGACACGGCAGCTCGATCTGTTGGAGAGTGAGGCGATCGCAGAGTTGAATAGGCAGGGCGATCGCGATGTCGATTCGATTGAGGTAGTGCGGCAATGCCATCTACGCTACGTCGGCACCGATTCTACGCTGACCGTGGCGTTTTCTACCGCAGCAGAAATGCGACAGCAGTTTGAGCAACAGTATCAGCAGCAGTACGGCGTAACGCTATCGGATAAAGGGTTGGTTGTAGCTACAGTTGCTGTAGAGATTATTGGTAAAACAGAGCGCAAACCGGACGATCAAATAGATAAATCGCAGGCGATGGGAATTGCTATTGAGCCTAAGCCGATTGCAACAGTCCGACTTTATTCGAACTCGCAATGGCACGATACTCCTATATTTCAACGTCAGGATCTACAGGTTAATCAGGAACTACTTGGCCCAGCTATTGTGCTCGAAAAGACAGGCACTAATATTGTTGAATCCGGATGGCAGGTTTTGGTGAGCGATCGCAAAAATCTAATCCTGACACAATGCGATGAGTCCTCTAAACCGACTATATCTGAAGATGAGACGGCTAAGCCCGACCCGGTTCGGCTAGAGATATTCAACAACCTTTTTCAAGCGATCGCCGAACAAATGGGCTTCACCCTTCAAAACACCAGCTCCTCAGTCAATATCAAAGAGCGCCTGGACTTTTCCTGTGCCATATTCGACCGTGCTGGGCAGCTCGTAGCGAACGCGCCCCATATTCCAGTTCATCTAGGCTCCATGGGCGAAAGCGTCAAAGCACTTATTTTTGATCAGGAAAAACCGTTTCAACCTGGAGACGTTTTTATCTCCAACAACCCTTACAACGGCGGTACTCATCTGCCAGACATCACTGCGATCACCCCTGTTTTTGTAGAATCTCAGCCGCTGTTTTTTGTAGCTTCTAGAGGGCACCATGCCGATATTGGGGGCGTGACACCTGGCTCTATGCCACCTAACAGTACTTCTGTTTTACAAGAGGGCGTATTGCTGGATAATTTTCATTTAGTTGAGCAGGGTGTGCTGAAGGCAAAGGAATTGGGCGATCGCCTAACCCAACCCCCTTATCCCGCTCGCAATCCAGCCCAAAATCTCACCGATCTTCAGGCCCAAATTGCTGCCAACAACAAGGGTGCCAAAGAGCTTCACAGTATGGTGAAACAATTTGGACTTAGCACAGTACAAGCCTATATGCAGCACGTGCAAGACAACGCGGAGCAATCCGTCCGTCGGGTGATTCAACAGCTATGCGAGCAGCAAGGTTCTGGGCCTCATCAATGCCAGGTGCCTATGGACTGCGGCGCAATCATTAACGTTTCTGTTGTCCTTAATGCCGCCGATAATAGTGCCAGCATAGATTTCTCTCATACCTCTACTCAGCAGCCTAACAACTTTAATGCCCCTTTAGCCGTGTGCAAAGCCGCCGTGCTTTATGTCTTCAGAACTCTGGTAGATCAGCCCATTCCCTTGAATGCCGGTTGCCTAAAGCCGTTAAAAATTCAAGTACCTGCCGGTTCTATGCTCAATCCGACTTATCCTGCTGCTGTTGTCGCCGGGAATGTAGAGACCTCGCAGGCAGTAACAGATGCATTGTATGGCGCGTTAAATATTCTGGCTGCTGCACAAGGCACCATGAACAACTTTACTTTTGGCAACGAGAAATACCAGTACTACGAGACTATTTGCGGGGGATCTGGGGCTGGCGCTAACTTTGACGGAACGGATGCGGTTCAAACCCACATGACTAATTCTCGACTGACTGATCCAGAAGTTTTAGAGCTGCGGTTTCCTGTTCTGCTAGAAGAATTTTCTATTCGAAAAAACAGCGGCGGTGCGGGTAAGCATTCAGGCGGCAACGGGGTTATCCGAAAAATTCTCTTCCGCGAGGCTATGACGGCTAACTTGTTATCGGGGCGGCGTACGAATCAGCCATTTGGTCTAGCGGGTGGAGCCTCTGGGCAGTCTGGTTCAGCATCGGTTCGTAGAGCGGATGGTACGCAAGAATTGCTTTCGGCAACGGCAACCGTTGCTATCAGTGCGGGCGATAAGATTTTGATAGTAACGCCTGGAGGAGGGGGGTATGGTGAGCAGTCAAAAGCGCTTTGACTTCCGTAGATACACCATCTTGGCTATGTTTGTGGGCCGGGAATGCTATTGCGTAGCGGCTTTCTCCCTCTTCAGATAACCCGATGACAGCATTCCCCTCGCCTCGCTCCACCACAGACGCCGACCGGGAGAATCTAAGCTATCCAGGCCCAAGTCAGAATCCTGTAGAAGCCTTTCCGTCTTGTTTGGACGCTATCCCTGGCGCTGTTTTTCAGTTTGTTACCTCGCTTGAAGGTGTGGTTGTGGACTATCCCTGTATTGGCGCAGGTTGCTATAAGCTGCTCGAAATTTCTAAGCAAGCGGCCCCCAGCGGGAGTCCTATAGATTTACAAGCATTAGGGTTTGATGATGATTTGCAGACCTATTTCTTGCCGAGTGAGCCTTCAGTCATTGCAACCAACCGGCTGTTTGCAACGATTTATCCCGATGACAGAGCGCACTTTGGATTGGCCTTAGCCCGCGCTGTCAAATCTCCGCGCCTGTGGTCGTGGGAGGGCCGACTCTCGCTGGCCAATGGCAAAATTAAATGGATTTCGCTGACAGCGCAGCCGGTGTCGTCTTCATCAAGTACTGGTCAGACAAAGTCCCAAATAGATACAGAAAGCCGATTAGACGCTGTGATGTGGACAGCGATCGCCCAAGACATTACGCCTCATAAGCAAGGCAAGCTAGCGTCTAAACAGCTCATTCAGGCTTTATCGGGTCGGTTAGAGGCGCGTACGGCTGAGCTAGCGGTGAGCCAAACTCGACTGCAAAGGCTAGCCGACAACGTGCCAGGCGTGCTTTACGAAATGCGGCTAGACAGTCAATCGGGGGTTTCTTTTCCCTATCTCTCCTCAGCGAGCCACCGCTTGCTAAACATGTCGCCAGAGCAGTTTCAGCAGCGAGGGGCGAGCGTCATAGAGCTGGTTCATCCCGATGAAAGAGAAGCTTTGAAAGCGGCGGTGAGAGCTTCTGCGCTGACGCTGAAAGTGTGCCGGTACGACTGCCGGTTGCGGCTGCCTTCTGGCAAGCAAAAATGGGTGCGCACGATTGCCAAACCGCAGCCGCAAGCGGATGGCTCGATTGTTTGGTACGGCTGCTTGAGTGATGTAAGCGATCGCCAAGAAATAGAAACGCAGCTCAGCAATTCCCTCAAAGAAGTGGCCGACGTACGCTTTGCCTTAGACTGCTCCTCAATGGTGGTAACGACTGACCATCGCGGTCACATTACCTACGTAAATGACAAATTCTGCGAAATTTCAAAATACCGCAGGTCTGAGCTAATCGGCCAGACGCACCGACTCGTGAATGCACAGCACCACGACCCGGCTTTCTTTAGAGAAATGTGGCAGACCATTGCGAGCGGCGCAGTTTGGCAGGGCGAAATTAAAAACCGCGCTAAAACAGGCGAATACTACTGGCTAGAAACCACGATAGTGCCGTTTGTCGATGAATTGGGCTGTCCTTATCAGTATGTGGCGATTCGTAATGACATCACTGAGCGTAAGCAAGCCGAGATGAAGCTGCGCCATCAGGCAGACGATCTTTCCCAAGCACTCACTGATCTGAAGCAAGCCCAGTCGAGGCTAGTCCAAAGCGAAAAAATGTCTAGTCTGGGTCAACTAGTGGCAGGTGTGGCCCACGAAATCAACAATCCGGTGAGCTTTATCTACGGCAACGTAAAGCCCGCTAACCGCTATGCGACTAACCTAATCGAACTGCTCCGACTTTATCAGGCGCATTTTCCTGAGCCTCCCGAAGAAATTCTGGAGACACTTGAGGATCTTGATTTTGAGTTTATGACCGAAGACCTGCTGAACCTGCTGGCTTCAATGAAAATGGGCGCAGAGCGAATCCGCCAAATCGTTTCTTCGCTACGCACCTTCTCTCGCAAAGATGAGGCCGAGCAAAAATCGGTAGATATCCATCTGGGCCTAGACAGTACGCTGCTGATTCTGGGTCATCGGCTGAAGGCAGCAGCGGATCGACCTGCAATTGAAGTTGTGAAAGACTATGCCGATTTGCCGCCGATTGACTGCTACGCAGGGCAGCTCAATCAGGTATTTATGAATATTTTGAGCAATGCTATCGACGCCCTGGCTGGGAGGGGAAAACCCAAAATTCGGATCTCTACGGCGCTTGTGGGCGATTGGGTAGAGATTGGGCTGTCTGACAATGGTGAAGGAATTAGCGAGGACGCGCGATCGCACATCTTCGATCCTTTTTTCACCACTAAGCCCATTGGTGAGGGCACCGGGATGGGCCTTTCTATCAGCTATCAGATTGTGACAGAGCGACATGGTGGCTCGATTAGCTGCGAGTCTATACCGGGCGAAGGCACTCTCTTTACGATTCAAATTCCACAGCGGCAGTCTAACTAATTCGTTGAGAATTTCGTTAGAAAAGTGCTTAAACACCAACGTGTTCAGGCTGAAAATGCGCTTCTATTAAAAGAGGCTGTCTGTGCCTATTGCGACAGAGCGGATAGACGGTTCTTAATGGTTTTTTGGCCTGTGCCACTGACAAACCTGGAATAGCTTATCTCAGCAATGCAACCCAACCTGGTATTTCTTTAAGTAGAGCAGCTTCGGTAGCGCGACGCCGCAGATCGGGTCAGTGAGAACAGATTAGCTGTGATAGGCGAGCTTGATTCTCGTGATATTGACACCACTTAACGGCATCTTCATGAAGGAATTCAGGAATTCTGCTGAGCCTGACTGAAGCCCGTGGATAGGTAGACGATGGGTTTTCTCACCTAAATGGTCTATCTAGACAGCCCCGCTGGTCTTCAAGTCTGCTCTCAAAATCTGGCAGAAGATGCCCTTTTCTCCCAGATAGCTCTATGGAGAAATCCCGCTAGGTAAGTAGCTGACGGCTTCCTTCTAGCGCTGCTTTTGCGCTATGGCCCCCATCGGCTGGGAACAATACCTTTTAAGCGCTGAGCCTTGCCGACTCTCAACCTGTACTGCTACCTCACACCATCATGAAAGCTACGTCTAAATTTGTTGACAAACGCCCTAAAAGTGCCCAGATGGTGAGCGATCCTATGGTCGATATCGAGACTGACGGGAGCGGCAATGACGACCGCGAGCCGACCGTTTTTGACCTGTCGCAGGCTGAAGAATACGAAGTTACCGATGTGCATATCACCGGCATTGATGCTGAGGGCGATAAGAAAAGTCGGGCGGTGCGCTCTACTGATTTGGTTCGCCTTTACCTGCAAGAAATTGGTCGGGTGAGCCTGCTAGAGCGGGATGAGGAAGTTTCTGAAGCTCAGAAAGTGCAGCAGCATATGGATTTGCTAAAGCTGCGCAATGAGGCGGCGGAAAAGGATGCAGGCGCGCTGGCAAACTATGTAAAACTGTTGAGCACTCGCGACCAGCTAACGGCGCAGCTTAGCCATCGACCTTCTTTGGAACGGTGGGCAAAGACGGCGGAAGTGCCAGCGGCAGAGCTAAAGCCTATGCTGATAGAGGGTAAGCGGCTGTGGGCGGCGCTAGCTGACGTGAGTGTAGAAGAACTGGTGGCGCGGCAAGCTGAAGGGGTGCGGGCTAAAGAGCACATGATTAAGGCGAACTTGCGCTTGGTAGTGTCGGTCGCTAAGAAGTACCAGAACCGGGGTTTGGAGCTGCTAGACCTGATTCAGGAAGGCACTTTGGGCCTAGAGCGAGCGGTTGAGAAGTTTGACCCGACGAAGGGCTATCGGTTTAGCACGTATGCTTACTGGTGGATTCGTCAGGGGATTACGCGGGCGATCGCCACTCAAAGCCGCACCATTCGTCTGCCGGTACACATCACCGAAAAGCTGAACAAAATTAAAAAGGCGCAGCGCAAAATCTCTCAGACGGAAGGGCGCACGGCCACGATAGAAGATATTGCGGCTGAGCTGGAAATGACGCCAGAGCAGGTGCGCGAAGTGCTTCAGAAAGTGCCGCGCTCGGTTTCGCTGGATACGAAAGTGGGTAAAGACCGCGACACGGAACTCGGCGACCTGCTGGAAACTGAAGATATTTCGCCAGAAGAACAGCTCATGCGCGAGTCGCTAAAGCGTGACTTGGAGCAGTTGCTGACTGATTTGACAACTCGGGAGCAGGAAGTGATTACGCTGCGATTTGGGCTGGGCGACGGGGTGCCTTATTCGCTCGCTGAGATTGGCCGGACGCTGGAGCTATCGCGCGAGCGAGTAAGACAAATTGAGTCCAAGGCATTGCAAAAGCTGCGTCAGCCTAAGCGCCGTAATCGGGTGCGAGATTATCTGGAGTCTTTGGGCTAAGCTCACCTGAGTCACCATTAAATGCCGATTGTTTGAACAAAGTTAGATATCCTATCCCTACGAGCGATATGCTTGTGGGGATTTTTGTTTCAAAGTTTGGCTGATATGGGCGATCGCGCAGGTGCTAACAGATCGAGTCATATAGAATCAGCTCGGCTGTGGCAATCTGCTACGTCTGGAGTTGAGCTATTTGAGGCGCGGCTGTTAACGCATAAGTTTGGTAAGCACATTCACGATGCTTATACGGTTGGACTCAACGAAACTGGACAGGGCCAATGCTTCTATCGTAAGGAAATGCACCAGCATCATCCAGGTAGCTTTAACTGTATCAATCCAGGAGAGGTTCACACGGGAGAGGCAATTTCTGGGTTAGGCTGGGGGTTTCGCAATCTCTACGTGAGCGTCGCTACCGTAGAGCAAGTAATAGCTCAGTTAGACTGGCCCGATAACAAACTTCCTAAATTCTTCAAAATGGTAGTGGACGATCCAACACTACAACAAACTTTTTACTCACTTTTTCATAGCCTTGACGATCCGACCTCTCAGCTAGAACAACAATCTCTCTTGCTACAGTTTTTATCTCATTTATTCTCTAGACACGCTTGCGTTTCGCGTAAGCAAAAAGGGGCAGGTTCGGAGTCAAAAGCAGTTTCACTTGTCCTGGACTATTTAGCGGCTCACTGTACGGAAGATGTTTCGGTAAACGATCTAGCTAGATTGGTAGATTTGAGTCCTCACTATTTGATTCGATGTTTTGGCAAGCAGGTAGGATTGCCTCCTCATCGCTATAAGCACCACTTGCAGCTTTTGAAGGCAAAGCGATCGCTCCATAGCCAAAAGCCATTGGCTGAGATCGCCATAGACAACGGCTTTTACGATCAGAGCCATTTCAATCGGGCTTTTAAGCAAACGTTTGGCCTGCCGCCTGGTCACTATCGCCAAGTCAATTTTATCCAAGACGGCCATTAGCTGCTTTAGTAAACTCAGCAGCATGTTCTTATTACGAGCCTGGTGCTCTGTGCAAGTATGATTCTGGCTAAAGATTTCTCATTTTCTGCGGTAGTTGCCGGGTTTGTGACGGTGCTGGTGGGTTTTACGGGCGCGGGCGTCATTGTCTTTCAAGCGGCGCAGGCGTTGGGTGCATCCTCCACAGAGATTGGTTCCTGGATGTGGGCGCTGGGTTTGGGAATGGGCATCCCTGGCATTGTGTTGTCTTGGCGGTATAAGGTGCCGATTATTACGGCTTGGTCTACGCCGGGGGCCGCGATGCTGATTACGGCGGCGGCTGGCGTTTCGATGCCGGAGGCAATTGGGGCTTTTTTGGCTTGCGCGGTGCTGATTATGGTCTGTGGGTTTACGGGCTGGTTTGAGCGGGCGATGAACTGGTTGCCGATGCCGCTGGCATCAGGGATGCTGGCGGGCGTGTTGTTGCAGTTTGGGCTGAATGTGTTTGTGGCGATGCAGACGCAGTTTGTGATGGCGTTTGCGATGTTTGTTTGTTATTTGGTGACGCGGCAGATGCTGGCTCGTTATACGGTGCTGGCGACATTAGTGCTGGGGATGCTGATTGCGGGTGTGCAAGGATCGCTTCAGCTCGATACGATTTCTGTGCAATTGGTGCAGCCGGTTTTAACGCTGCCGCAGTTTTCGGTAAGTGCGATGGTGGGCGTGGCGCTGCCGCTGTTTGTGGTGACGATGGCGTCGCAGAATGTGCCTGGGGTGGCGGTGATTCGCGCCTTTGGCTATTCGGAGGTGCCGATTTCGCCGCTGATTGGTTGGACGGGGGTGGCGACTTTTTTGACGGCTCCTTTTGGGGGGTTTGCGATTAACCTAGCGGCGATTACGGCGGCGATTTCGATGGGGCGAGAGGCGCATGAAGACCCGCAGCGGCGCTATGTGGCTGGGATTGCGGTGGGCGTTTTCTATATTTTGGTGGGATTGTTTGGGGCGACGGTGGGGTCTGTGTTTTCGGCTTTGCCTGCGGAACTGGTGATGACGATTGCGGGGATTGCGCTGTTTGGCACGATTGGACAAGGATTGGCAACGGCGCTGTCGGATGAGGGCGATCGCCAATCGGCTTTGATTACGTTTTTGGTGACGGCTTCTGGGGTGACGCTGTTGGGGATTGGGGCAGCTTTTTGGGGACTGTTGGCAGGGGCGATCGCGAGTACGATTGCACAAGCCGCTAGGAAACGGCGCGAACCGGTTTAGTTGAATGATCGCTTCAATAGCCGGGGTAACGCCTGCGGCGACGCTGCGCGAACGACTACGCTCAACCCTCGGGTTACGGGCCGCTGAGCATTGAGCGTAGTCGAAATGTGTTTTACAAACAACTCGACCAATTATCCACCTATGCTAGGCTGAACTCCATGACTGAAAGACTGTTGTTGGTCTTAACAATGCGCTCTAACTTAAAGCCGCTTTTCTCAAACAGGATTTGAAACTGCTTCTTTGTTCGCCAGCCGCCGCCGGGGGTGGCCACGTTAATTTGTACGGCGAAGATACCTGGCATGATGCCATCTGCTTCCGTCTTAGGTTCGTCAATATCTGGGACGAATGACTGCAACAGAACTAGCCGACCCTCCTTAGGCAGGGCTGCTTTGCAATTAGCCAGAATCTTCATCGCATCATCGTCGCTCCAAGCTGAAATAAAGTGCTTCATAACGATTGCATCAGCTCCCTTTGGAACTGATTCGAAGACATCACCCGTCTTTATTTCTATCGCATCAGGATTGACGCCTTGACCGCTAATGTAGTCTTTGGCAGTACTAGTAACATCTGGCAAGTCGAACAGAACGCCCTTGCAACCGTAGCGTTTCACAATGCTGGCAATAAGTCCGCCCTGTCCGCCACCCACGTCCATCACCGTGTCGTATTGACTAAAATCGTAAGCTTCCAATAGCCCGTCTACCTGAGAGCCAGTGAGAAAACTCATGGCGTTAATAAAGGTGTCTTTGCTCCATTCGTTGTCGTAGCAGTATTGATAGACGCCTTTGCCGTTAGCGAGTTCAAAAGGAACAACGCCTTTCTCTAGCGCTTCTGGCAGAATTTTCCAGGCGTCCCACTGGGCAGGCTCAATTAAGTGCATGGCCAAATGTCCGGCAGAGGGTGCTTTGTTGGTTACCAGCAGTTTAGACGTGTCGGTTGGGGCAAAAATTCGGTCTGGCTTTTCTTCTAAAACATCGACATGTGCTAGCGCTCTGAGAATAAAATACAGGCGTTCTGGATCAGTGTTTGTTTGCTGTGCTAGGTCTTCTACAGACTGCTGTCCTTTATCGTCTAGCAGGTTGAAGATACCGATGCGAGTAGCCACGTAAAGGCACTGGCTCTTCACGAAGGTGAGCATTAGATCGAAGACTCTTTGCTTGGCTTCGGTGTTTGGATTTTCTGTTGTCGCTACCATTTGTTTGAAATTGGTTAAATTTTGTTGGGATGTGCTTTAGTCGCCGCCGAGTTCGACAAGCTTGCCGATGTTGAAGTCAATTTTTACCCAACCTTTTAGGCGGCGAAGGTTGTCTACTAGCAGCAGCGGAATCTGCCAGTTGTGAAGCATCAAAAAGGGCAGCGGATCTTCAGGTGAAAGTACGGCGTCTGTACCGACGGTGACTTTGTTCCACCAAGCTTTGAGTTCGGTAGAAGAGCGAACGCTGAGGAGTCTCCAAAGTTCGTGATAAGTCCAGTAGGTAGGGCGACTGTTGGGTAAGGGCGTAATCGGCGACTCATTGGCATCTGCGTCGTTGAGGTAGGCTTTGGCAACGCCTGGATGATCGTGAAACATGGTGATGGCTGAGTGGAGCCGGGGGTTGCATTCAATGGGATAGACGGTGCCGTCTTCGGTTTGAATCATATCGAAGCAAACTTGCCCGGTGAGGTTCATTGCCTTGACGAAAGTCTTGACCCATTGATAGATGGCCGGATTATCTACTTGCTTGTAATTGATTTGAAAAGGAGAAGATTCGGAACAGCAGTGAAGCCTGATTTGACCTTTGCGGACGGTGGCATGAAAGCAATATTCTTGGCCACGAATAAACTCTTGCATGACCCAAGGCTTAGACTCGCTAATGGGCAAAGCTTGAACGTATTCTTCCATGCCGGAGAAAGGCAGCAGCGTGAGATCTAGACGCAATACGGAGTCGTAAGGGATGCTTTTGATGATGTACTGACTGCGATCGCTTTGAAAGTCGAAGTCTAGTATTTGCTGAGGATCGGTGATGCGAAATACTTTGGGGGCGGATAATCCGAACTCTGCGGCTTTGCGACAGAAAGCATACTTGTCATCGAGAACGGCAGTCTGTTCAGGTTCTAGATGGATGGATTCGCAATAAGGATCTAAAACCTCTTTTGCGAGAGAATCGTAATAGCTAGCGATGGGGCTAGAGACTGGAATAAATACGTCTATGCTGTTGTCTTTGACAATTTTGAGCAAGCTTTGGCAGTAGCCCTCACTGTCTTTTTCGGGGGCGGGTACGGTAAAGAAGCCTTTGACTGCCCGAGAAAACCGATGGCCGGACAGCCAGTATTTATGGGTTTCGACCAGATATACTTCGTGGCCAGCTTGGTGAAAAGACCGGGCTAGCTGGAGCGCTTTGGTCATTTTTGCGCCAGTTATGAGTATTCTTTTCTTTTCAAAATTAGGGCTATTTTCTAAAGACTTCTGCGGATCTCTGTAGAGGGTTCGAACGGCTAAAGAGGCTAGAATCAGGCCCAGGTTAAGGGGCAACAGCAGCAACAGCAAAAGCAGTGTTCCTAAATTCTTGGCAACTGCCGAAAGCCATCCGAGTTGAGGCTCTAAAGTGGGCGATGCTGATGACATATTGCGTTTAGTACTATATTTACTGGGTCACTTGCGTTTGATAATGGTGAAACCGTCGCGGATAGGAAGCATGACTTGCTCGACGCGAGCATCATCAGCAATGAATTGGTTGAAGTGGGCGATCGCTCTCCCATTCTCAGTCCACTGCTCCTCGCCTAAATAAGGCTGACCCTGCATCAGCGTATTGTCTACGCAAATAAATCCGTTCGGTGCGAGTAGCTGAGTTTCTAACAGCAGGTTGACATAGTTGATATAGCCGCCTTTATCGGCGTCGATAAAGACTAAATCGAACGGGTCTTCTGTTTTAACTAATTGCTGTAATGTCTCTGCGGCGGGGCCTACTTTGACCTGAATTTTGTCTTTGCTAGGAGATGCCTCGAAGCAGCGCTGGGCAAATTGAGCGGCGTAGCTGTCTACTTCGCAGGCGATGAGGATGCCGTCTGCGGGGAGAGATTCGGCGATCGCCAATGCCGAATAACCCGTAAACATGCCAATCTCTAAAACTCGCTTTGCCCCGCTAATAGACACCAACATTTTGAGCAACTGCCCTTCGAGATGCCCTGAAAGCATCTCTTGCTCTAGCGCTTTGACCGTCTCGCCGCTGTCAAAGTGACGGCTCCAGTCCTCTTGCTGAGTCGCCTTGGCTAACTGAGTCAAAGCCGCTGATTCAGGTGTCGTACAGGCTTCTAGATAAGGATCGAGACCGGCGGCTAGCCGCGTAGCCTGGGTTAAGGCTGCTCTAAACTGCGGTGAAACAGATTCGTTTTGGGCCGCAGATTGAAGCTGCTCTAGCTGCTGAACGAGAATGCCTAGCGGCGTAACGGGCCTAGCGACATTGGGATCTAAGTCTTTAGGCTTTAAATCCTTAGCTGCGATTTCAATAGCCTCTGCTGCGCTTACCATTTTGGGAACCTCTCTTAAAATGTTTTCTGCTGTAAGTGTTTAGCGCTTGCTTTTTGTTTGAGCGGACTAGACAGCAGACATTGCTTCGAGAGGCTCTGGCGGACTGAAGCGAGCGGGGTCGGCTAGCGGCTGCCCAACGGTAGAAGGATCTTCTAAGCCCACGTCGCTACAGTGTGGCTCTATGCCCAAACCGCCTCTAGGGTAATCTTTGCAGATTTCTGCATAGTCCTCTATGGCCTGAAACAGCTCGGCGCGACTAAGCGAATTTAAGTAACCGCACTGACCAATTTTTCCTTTCGGCAAAGGAGCAACTAAATTCTGGCCGCGCTTTTGAAAGATCTTTTCTTGCGAAGCATAAAGCGTTTCTTTGTTGTTGAGCACGTCGTGCCAAAGGCTGAGTCCAAAAGTACTGATCAGTCTCATGATGCGATGACAAGCCTCCTTTGTAATCCAGTCCATGCGATAGCTGAGGTATGCGCCAAACCCCATGCCAATAGCAACTGCATGGCCGTGCAGCAAGCCCGCCTCAATCTCAAACCCTGGTGACCAGGTGTGACCGTAGGCATGAGGACGACATTGATGGGTTTCGTACATATTGTTGTACTCTGCGGCGACATAGCTGCGAATGGCTCCGCCTAAAATCTTTTGCGAGAGCGGGCTGATGGTGTCATCGCCTTGAAGGTTGGTCGTGCCAAAGCGCGTCGAGATTAGTCTGGGGCCAGCAGCTTCTAAGTCTTCAAACAGATCAATGTCTTTGATGACGGCCATTTTGATGATTTCAATAATGCCGTGGCGCAGCCAGCCTTCGCGCAGGGTGCTGAAGAAAAAGCGGTCGGTGATAGAGAGAATCGGGGGGTGGTAGGCTCCAAAAAGATTTTTGTAGCCAAAGCCGTCGCAGCAGGTGCGCGGAGAAGGCCCCGCGTCTACGCCTGCCACAATCGAGGTGGAGAGCATGACGTAGGGCGTGTTTCGGTGATACAAAGCGCAGGCGAGTCCGCCCGTATCGGCTAAAACGCCACCGCCCATTAGCAAGACTGGCTCATTGCGAGAAACACCCAGACTTTTGAAGTCTCCGAGCATCTTTTCGACGGTGTAGATGCCTTTATCTACTTCCATCGCTCTGTATACGCGCTTCTCTAGCTGAATGCCGTGGTGAGCAAAATACTGTTCTAACCTTTCGCCGTAAAATTGTTCTACATTTTCATCAATCAGACAAACACATCGACCGTGTGAGATATAGGTGTCTCGAAGCAGCGTATTCTCAATCTTCAGCGAGTTATCTACGATTTTGATGGAGGAAAAAGTGCTGGAGCGAACGACGGCTTCGATGGTTTGATCGTCTGCGGTGCTTTCGACAAAACCGGCGCTCTCTCGGTAGCAGGAGGTGGGGTAAATGGCGTGAGGATTGCTGAGAACGAGCTTTTGAGAAAGGTCTTGATAAAAGTCTTTTTGGTTGCCTTCTAAGAGATAGTTGAGGAGTTTGCGATCGCTCAACCCAGACTGATACACCCGATTTGAAAAGGCATACCAGCGGTTACCTTCGGCTGAGTCGAAGGCTGAGATGAGTTCGGCAAGCAGACCAAAAAATCGCCCTAGTGAGAGATTGAGGCAGCTTCTGAGACTGCGGCAGGCGGCGATTCCGGCGATCGCATCAACTTTTGCAAACTCCTCTCCTAGCACTTCGGAGAAAGCAGGACTCTCTATTAGGGCGAGGATGAGCTGGTTGAAGCTAGGGGTATTAGCAACGGTTTCGAGTCCGTTCTCTATGCTTTTATCAGCTAGTGACTGAGCATCTTGTTGTGAAACAAATGCGTCAATAGCAGCGGTCGTAGGGGCAGCGGTCGTGAGGGTTGAGAGCATTGTTAAGATAGCGTGGAAAAAGGTTTGCGGAGAACCTGGAATGCTTACCGGCTTTTTCTTTAATCTCTTTTTAAGGTTTGTTTTTAATGAGCAATTCTTCTTATCTTATGTTGAATTGTTAACTTTATGATGAACACCCTAACATAGGCATCAAAGAAGGCTTATTTATCTTCTGACGTATCTTTCGGCTAAAGGTCTTAGGCTTGCTTGTGTTTTCACGATTTCAGCCTTAAGTCAATACATCTTTTGGAGGACTCAAGGGCGTCTCACTGAACAGTTTCGGTCTCAGAAGATTGCGCTGAGCGTTCAGTTTTCTTCGTAATCGTCTGATTGGTCTAGGGTGGAGAGAATGGCGCTGACGAGTAGGTCTAAGTCGATGGGTTTGGTGAGGTGGTAGACAAAGCCTGCTTTGAGGATGCTGTCTGTGTGGGCGCGGGTGGCGAAGCCGGTGACGGCGATCGCAGGAATTTGGCGAATTTGGGGGTTCTCGTGCGATCGCACCCAACGAATCAAATCAAAGCCGTCTTGCTCTGGCATACTAATGTCGCTGAGAATCAAATCTATGGCCGTTGAGGGTTCGCCATTCTGAGATGCCAGGATTTCAATGGCGCGCGCGACCGACTCTGCGGTAATAACGGTGGCCCCGCGCATCTCCAATGCTGTTTTCATCATCTCTAGACTGCTGAGATCGTCTTCTACCAAAAGCAGGCGAGCAGTGCGGATGAGGTGATCTTCTGAGGGCGACAGGCTAGGACGAGGAGAAGCCGCCTTTGCGGGCGTTAGCGGTAGCAAGATCGTCATCGTCGCTCCGAGATCTTCGCCAGGACTGCTAATTTCGACCGTGCCGCCGTGTTCCTCGGTAAAGCTTTTGACAATCGCTAGCCCGAGTCCTAAGCCGCCGTATTGCCGGGTGTTGGTGCTGTTGGCCTGACGGAATCGGTCGAAAACATAAGGCAAAAAGTCGGGGGTAATGCCTGCGCCGCTATCGGTAATAGTGATGCGAGCTTGCTGGGTGGCACGTTGGCGCAGCCTCTCTTCTGGAGAATCGCCTGCGTTTTCATATTCGCCGTTCTTATCCTCATAGACCAAAGAGACCTGAATGCTGCCCCCGGCTGGCGTGAACTTAATCGCATTTGATATCGCGTTGCCAAAGACCTGATGTAGCCGACTCGGATCGAGCCGGAAGAAATCGGACGAGGTTGCTAGCTCGGCGCTCAGCGTGACTTCGGCTTCGGCGGCGGTGGGCTGGATCATTTCAACGGCGGTTTTTAAAAAGTCGCTGAGGTTGGTCGGTTCGAGTTGCAGCTTAGTTTTGTTTTGAAGAATGCGAGAGACTTCTAGCAAATCGCTGATGATGCGGTTTTGGTTTTTGGCGCTGCGGTTGATGCTGTTGAGCGCCTTATGGAGCACGTCGGGGGTGGGTGATTCCATTTTTACCAGCAGGCTCGACCAGCCTAAAATGGCGTTGAGCGGCGTACGCAGCTCGTGCGAAATAACTGAAAGGAACTGGTCTTTGCCGATGTTAGCGGCTTCGGCCTGGGCGCGAGCGGTTTGGGCTTGCAGCAGGCGCTGGGCTTCGGCCTGCCGCCGTTCGGTGATGTCTTCAATGGAAAGGAGGATCATCCGGTCGGGGCCGGAGTGCTCAATTTCGCGGACTTTTAGCCGCATGATTTTGCTGCCGATATGCTCGAACTCGTGAGTTATTTCGATCGGGTCAATGCGGCGACGGGGGTTGTCGATTAGGGTGGTGAGGTGCGATTGCAAGGCTGGGATATTCCACTGACCGTTGCCCAATTCGAAGAGCGATCGCCCTTCGGCGGTTCCCTCAGATACCTGAAAGGTCTCATGAAAGGCGCGATTTGCGGTGCACACTACCAGCGCCTCGGTTACGACTAGCAGCGGTTCGCTCACCGTTTCAACAATCGCCTCTGCATAGCGCTGCGACTGTTCTAGCTGCTGCTGCTGCTGAGTGCGCTTGATGTGGTCTATGTCTACCAGGGCCATCACCGCGCCCTCTGTTTGTTTTTCGGCAGTCTGATAGGGGCGAATGCGGAGCTGATACCAGCGCCCTTGAGCATCTTGAACTTCTTTTTCTTGCGCTTCAAGCGAGTCTGTAACCGCGAGAATGGTTTGTTCTAAATCGGGAATGTCGATGTTGATGCGAATGTCGCTGAGCAGACGGCCCACGTCGGTGGGAATGAACTTAAACAACTGCTGAGCAACGGGCGTAAATCGGCGAATGCGCAAGTCGCTAGTGAGAATAACAATCGGAATGTTGACGTTGTTGAGTAAGTTAACCAGATCGTCGTTGACGGTCTGGGCGCTGGCGTTGCGGTTTTGTAGCTCTTCGTTGGTGGTTTTGAGTTCTTCATTGGCGGCCTGAATTTCTTCTTTGGCGGTTCGCAGTTCTTCGTTGGTGCTTTGCAGTTCCTCATTGCTCGACAAAATCTCTTCGTTGGCGATGGTTAGCCGCTGGTTAGCGTCTTCTTTTTCTTCGACCATAGCCTGAAGATAAGCCTTCGTATCGAGCAGCTCTCTGCGAGTAGCCGCTAGCGATCGCTCTAGTCTAGATACTTTAGGCGCTTGTGAGCGGGCCATTTCATCTGTTTCTACATCCGTCTCAGGCACGTCAGCGGCGATTGGCTCGAACAGCACCAGATAGTTTCGCATCTGTGAAACCGGATTGCCAACGGGCGTGATTTCAATGGCGATCTCTTGCGCGTTGTTCTCAACGTAGAGATCTTCCTTTCTGACGGCCACATCCTGCTCTTTGGCCTCGCTAATAGCGGCGCGTAGCTCTAGCAGCAGCTCGGGCCGGATCATTTTGAGCAGGTTAAAGCTGGGGTCGCCGGAGGCTACTACCAAATAGGGACTGGTATTGCCGCGAAAATGCAAAATGTCTAGCTGATCGTTGACAACGACGCCCACCGGGGCATAGCGGCCCAGCACAATCTGGTCGGCCTGACGCCGAACGCTGGAATAGCTTTCGTCAAACGGCTCTGCCCCATCGAGCGATCGCGGCGAACTAGCAGGAAAGTATTCGCTGGTAACAAAATCGAAGTTGATCCGGTCGGATGAGACGCGGCGGCTGTAAACTTTGTGCTTGCGATCAACGGCGGCAAATAGCTCGGAGGTTTCGCCCACGCTCTCGGAGCTACCCAGCCATAAATAGCCGCCCGGATTGAGACTGTAATGAAAAATAGACCGAACGCGATCTTGCAGTACTGGCTTGAAATAGATCATCACGTTGCGGCAGCTCACCATGTCGATATTGGAAAACGGCGGGTCGCTCTGAGATCTTGGCGGGCAAAGACGCACAGCTCGCGGACGGCCTTGCTGATGCGATAGCAATCGTCATCGCGGACGAAGAATCGCTGACGGCGCTCGAAAGAAACTCCGGCCATTTGGCTATCGGTATAGATGCCTTGGCGAGCTTTTTCGATAGCGCTTTCGCTGGCATCGGTGCCGAATATTTGAATCGACAGATTGAGTTTGTGAGCAGAGAGATATTCGAATAAACAGATGGCGATAGAGTAGCATTCTTCTCCGGACGCACAGCCCGCCACCCAAACGCGAATAGACGACTCTAATCCCTTTTTCTTAATGAGGGAAGGCAAAAGAACATCGCCGATAAAGGCAAAGGCTTCGGTATCGCGAAAAAAGCCCGTAAACGTGATTAAAACATCGCGGTAGAGCGCCCCCATTTCGGCGGGATTGTCCTTTAGATAGGTGACATAATCGGCGATGTTGTCAGTGTGATAAAGCGCCATTCTACGGCGGGTGCGGCGCTCGAAGGTGGCTTGCTTGTACTGGCTAAAGTTAATGCCAGTTTGCGATCGCATCAAAGCATACACCGCCGAAAAATCGCCCTCACCGGCTATATCATCACTGAGATCATCACTGAGCGACACCGGCGCAGTCGTACCCGGATGGGAATTCTCTACCGTTTGCTGCATTAAGTAAGGCGCATTGGCCATTTCTGCGAGCTGTTGGGCGATCGCCTCTGGCGGCAAAATAAAGTCCACCATACCCGTATCTACAGCGGTCTGGGGCATACTGTCGAACTCGGCAGTGTCCTCAGATTGGGCAAAGGCCACGCCGCCCGCCGCTTTGATGTGTTCCAGTCCTTTTGATCCATCGCCATCTAGCCCCGAGAGCACCACGCCAATGGGAACGCCAATAGCCGACTGCTGACGATTTTCCGCTAGCGACTCAAAAAATCGGTCAACCGGATGGAAGGGCACATAGCCAGACGCTCCATCTGACTTTTTGGCCGACTCTCGGGGCGAGAGCTGTAGCCGGTTGGCGCTTAGGGTAATCTGCATCCCTGGCCCAATCACATAGACATGATTAGGCTGCAATTCTAGGTCTTGCGTGACTTGGGCGACGGGCAGGCTAGTCACCCGTTCAAAAATTTGGGGCAGCGCGCTCGGCGAGTCGGCGCTCATATGCTGAATGACGACGAAGGCCATGCCCGTATCGTCTGGCAGCGAACCCAGTAGCGTAGAGCAAGGTTGAATGCCACCCGCAGACGCGCCAATACCAACGATAGGAAACATCTCTGGAGGGGCCTCCTGTTCGCTATCGTCTGAGCTATCAGGTTGCTCTTTCTGTTGCGAGGTGAGATTATTCACAGTGTCCTATAGTCAACAGCTCATTTTTTAACTATCAGCGCCGTATTGTCGATATACATTTCGATATATATTCGATAGTTTACTGACTGTTTAAAACTCTATCGTTCTGACCTGTAACTGGTGCTAGCAGTTACGAAGCTTTACGTGCTTATTTAACGTCAGTTCGGGATAATAAACTTACAGATACTCAGCCTTAAGTAGATCCTCTTGGGAGGGGCTGGGGGTGGGTCAACACCTAACGAAACCAACCTCTAAATATTAAACGCCGTTAAACCAACCCTATATTGTGACCGGAGAGTCCACATAGATAGTAGGTTCTTCTACCGAGAATTCGATGTTGTATTCCAACAACTTTTGGGCAACGGTGTTGTTGGCCAGTTCTAACAGGCGCTTGCGTAGCTGGAGAGAGTTTTCGCTAGAGCCGAGAATGAAGAAAGTAACGCGAGCGCGAGAACCCGGACGGCCTTCTAGCTCGAAAGTGCTGATTTTGGTGCTGCCTGGATCAATGCCGTAGAGCGCGTTGGTGCTGACTTTGACGACTTGTTCTACTAAAGCACGTTCTCTTTCTACGAGCGATCGCTCAAAGTCCAAATACAGCAGCACCATCACCTTCTTACCGCGTGTCACGTTCTCAATATCAAGGTTTGCCATCGTGGAATTAGGCACAATCACCAGCGTACTTTTCGCGGCTGTGCGCAGCTTGGTTGATCGCAAGCCGATAGATTCGACGCGGGCATATACATCATCGGCCTGCGGATTAAAGTTGACGCGAATGTGTTCTCCCGGTACGAAGGGACGGTCGAGATACAGAACAATGGTGCCAAAAAGTTGTTCTAGGGTTTTTTGGGCTGCGAATGCGATCGCCGCCCCCCCAATCCCAAAGCCAGCCACTAAGCCCACTAAGCTCACGCCCTGATTTTGCGCAAACGCCACCACCGCTACAAGGCCAATAATCACATTCATGATGGTTTCTAACACCAGCAGCATTTCATCCACTTCTAAGTTGAGGCTGCGCACAATGTTGATGCCATAGACGCGCACAAACTGGCGAAACAGCCGCGAAGCTAACCAGGCAATGCTGATAACGGTGGCGAGCGTCACAAAGAAGCCTAGAAATCCGTAGATGCCTTGATATTCTTTAAGTAAGCTGAGGCACAGCGATATCAGAATGAAGGTGCCTGCGGTGCGAAAAAGGGGTTCTATCGGCTGAATCAGATCTTTGTAGAGGGTGTTGACGCGATCGGGGGCAATGCGATTGACTAAAAATCTCACCAGTCTGGGCGTAAAGCGGCCAATCAGCAGAGAGAGCAAAACAAAGATGAAAAACAACCCTAGCTGAATACCTAGTCGAATGAGAAACAACTGCATTTCGCGGTCGAATTGAAAAATCTCTTGCAGGGTTGAGACAAAGGTTTCCATAGGTGAGATTAGGCCCTTAAATCGTGATAGGAGAATCGACGTTGATTCTGCGTTCTTCAATGTCGAAGTCGATGCCGAATTCCTTCAGCTTTTGGGCGACATTGCGGCTGGCAATATCCAGTAGCTGACCGCGCAACTCCATCGAGACTTCACCCGAACCCAAGATAAAAAACGTCACCTGCGCTCTCGTTTCTGAGATCATTTCAGAATCTATAAAAGTAATATCTGTGCTGCTAGCATCTATCCCGAAGATACCCAGGGTGCTTTCTAAAATGACCTGGCGAATGAGGGCTTTTTCGTCGTTAGCGATCGCCCGATGAAACCGCAGATACACAATCGACATCACCTTTTTCGCCCCGGTAAAGTTCTCGATAGTAATCTGCGTCAGTACATTGTTCGGCACAATCACCAAAGTCCCTTTACCCGAAGTGCGAATCTTAGTCGAGCGCAAGCCAATAGATTCGACCTGCCCAAAGGTGCGATCAGGCAGACCGATGTAATCGTCAATCACAAAAGGGCGATCAATATAGAGAATAATGCTGCTGATGACCTGCTCTAGCGTTTTTTGGGCGGCAAAGGCCACGGCTAACCCGCCGACTCCCAAGCTGGCGACCAGCCCGACAACGTTGATTTGGTGAGTTTGGCCAAAGATAACGGCGACGACAGCAGCTCCACCGACAATAGTAGCGACTTTGCCCAAAAGCAGGACTTCGCCATTGATTTTGCGATTGTCTCGGACGGCAGTGTTGAGCAAGTAAACGTCGAAGAAAACCTTGGCTAGCCGATAGAGCAGTAAGATCACCAAACCGCTGATGAGCAAACCCAACGGAACTTCTATAAACGTATAGAACCTGGACGTGGAAAGGAACAGGCCGATGAGAATATCGGCGGCGCTAAGGGCGAGCGAGATGGCCAATAACGACTGATTTGGCTCGATAACGTCAGCGTAGATTGTATTTGACCATTTTAGCCGGTCGAATAGGTAGCGAAATAAAGAGGGAAAAAGCCTGAAGGTGATCGCGCTGAGGCCCACAGTAAGCGCTATCACCAAACCTAGCTCTACTTCTGCCGAGGCAAAGACTTCTAACGTCGTATCCACAAATAACCTTCCTGCCTCATCAGCCTATCTAGATTCTCATAGAATAGACTATCCGCCACGGACGATAGACGCGAACAGCAGGGGTACTGTGTACCAAAGTCGTTGCCTCCAACCCGAATGACTATCCTCAAGCGGCTGTTTTGCAGCGATCGCAAAGCACCCCTCTAGAAACCTGCTCCGGGTCGGTGGGCTATACGCTCGAAAAGAGCGAACAAACAACAACTATAAGCACGGGACAGTTTGCATTCGTAGCAAGGCCGTCAGCTACGAGAGTTAGATCTAATTAACTCGGCGGACTATCACCGAAACCCGGTTGATTGGGTTCGAAAAAACTTAGAAAGGCTGTTTGGGACGTAAAAGTGTCATCAGTCATCTCAACCTAGCTGTCGTGAATAATTTGAGCGCCTAAGTCGATCAGGTTCTGATTATCGCCACTTTTGAATGTCAGGAGGGGCTTTTTCCAAGCAACAATTTGCTGGGCTAGTGTTTCAGTTTTACTGCCGGATGCAGCATAGGCGATGAAGATGTCGTCTGCGATCGCCGCCACGAATTGATTTCTTTGCTGGGCTAGCGCTGCGCTCATGCGGTGCTGGTTGCCTTGAAAGGGCGACAGGATGAGCAGTCGTTTGTCTCGGATTGCGACGTTTTGTTCTTTGCTTAAACGCATTTTATCCAGGCTGCGAGCGGGGCAATAGATGACTGGCTGGGTGCCTCGCAGGAGCAGCATCAGGCATTCTTTTTCCATCGGAGAATGAAATCCACTGGTGGTTGAGACGCCCCTATCACGTAGATTCCTGGCGAGGTCGTAGGTTTTGAGAATGAGGTCGCCAGGGCATTTGACTGAGCAGAAAATTGCCGTGGTTCGGTGGCGCAGTAGCTCGGGTGCGCCGATGGCACTGAGGATAGGTGTGGAGCGATCGCGCCAATACGCTTTCAATGTATTGGGATAATCTAGATGACTAGGTTGTAGGTCGGTAACTTGCAGCACGGCTCTAGCTCACAAGTGCTTTAGGCAACTCAGGCGTGATGCCGTCCTCAGCGCAATCAGCTAGGTAGTCCTCAACAACTGCTTGAAAATTAGTAGCTAGCTCTGCAATATCAGCGCCATCAAAGGCTAATAGGTCTCGCTCCATGCCGACTACCAACCCTTGCAAAGAACCATCTCTCATCCGCTCGACATTAGCCTGATAGCCTTTGTGCTCTAGCACGATAGCGGTAGGCGTAGAAATTGCTTCAGTCATCTTTTATCCCTCCATCCTGGGTCACATTGGCGCTTAATAGTATCTTTGGACTGGTCATCGAATGGATTATCAGCCATTGCCTCCCATTTCCATAGTCATGGTGATTTGCTTGTTCGCTAGGAGTGTATTTTACCAGGGAGGACACAAAGCTCGGGGAGCGGCTAGCCTTCGCCACTGACTGCTTTTTGAGCGGCTATAAATCTATCGGAGAGCGCTGAGTAGAACTTAGGTAACGTTTCTACGGCCCACTGTTGAATTTCTGCTAGCTTTTCGGCGTCATCAGTGATGGAAGAGTCTGGCCTGTAGTAGGCGATGCGAGAGCTATATCTGTGGTCGAGTTTTTCCCAGCTTAGCGCTTCGCCAAATTCGGCTTCGATCTCTGTTTTTTGTTTGTACAGTTGCTCGAATAGTTGTTTGGTTTGGCTTTGTTCTATTCCGCTGATATAAATTTCGATGCGGAGGCGAGATCGACGAGCAAACGAGAAACAAATCGGCGGTGGCTTGATGGATTCGTCGCCCTTGAGTGTAATAGCAAATGTTAGATAGGAGCGGCCCTGTAGGTGGCCTTGAGGCGTTACGGTTAGCCCTTCTATAGCCTGAAGCTTGACTCGAAGCTGGTTAAAAAAGTCGAGGTAGGCTTTTCGTCTATCTCCCATGATGGAAAAGACAACTCGCTCGGTGGACATGTTGACGCTGGAGACGCGCCAGCCTACCTCTAGCCACTGGGCTGATTGGACATGGCTGACGGTATCGTTGGCCCACCAGTTACGATGCTGACGAGCAGAAGGCGGCAGTTCGTCTTGAATGATGCCTTCAACTTCTTTGAAGGTGCAGGTTACTGTGTCTTCCTCTTGGGCTTGCAGCCAGATGGCAAGGGGGGCATAGCGGCTATCGTTGGCTTCGAGTTCTTCTTCGAGGTGGTAGATGGTTGGTACGTTATCGCTGGCAACAATATTATCAATGACTGTGGTGTTAAGCGGTTTTGACGCAGACTCTATGGCCGTATCGGGTCTATGCCGGTCTAAAAATTCGGCGCAGAACTTTAGTTTCTCTCTTTGTTCGGGGGTGACTTCACGAAAGTGAGCGATATCGTTTCTGGTTTTGCGAACATCATCTAGCAGATAGTGCATAGAGTCCCATTCGAGGTTTTTGAAGTCAGCGCTGTGTTGCTTCCATAGGTTCTTGAATATTTGAATGAAGTCGCCTAAGGTAAGCTCGCTAAATTCTTTGGGTGTGGTGGGCTGATCAAGATACTGCGTGAACACCTCGTCTATCTTAGGGTGGTCAGGTTGAATATTTTTGCCATCGTTGGTTTTGGCAATGTATCTGAGTAAAGCACTTTTGAATTTATTTTTATGCTCTCTACCGGAAGGCATGATGGAGCGAATAGACTGCTTTAAAGACGCCTCATCTACTTCGCCCTGTTCGTTTTTATGCGAGCTTTCGATCAAATCTCGAAGGGTGACTTCGATATCTTCGGCGAGCATGATATCTTCAGCTCGCTTGCGATAATATTCGGCGGTGTCGTAGCTGGTGACTATATTTGTGAGGCGACCGTCTTTATCTACAATAGGCGCTGCGCTCATATCTTGTAGTCCCTTCAGCAAGTCAGAAAGGTCGTCTTCTTTGCGATAGAGCTTTACCTTTGTTGTCGCGTGGGAGACGTTGATCTTTTCTGGGATAATTTTTAGGTGGTTAACAGCTCGCAATATTGAGTCGCTAGTGACCATTCCTTTAACCTTTTGGCCGCTGTCTGTGACGGGGAGCTGGCTAAAGTCGTGCTCAATCATTAGCGATAGGGCGCACTGAACTGATTCATTTTCTACTACTGTTACCAGCTTTTGATTTTCTAAAATAAGTTGTTCGACGGTAAGAGACATAAATATATTTTTGGCTTGCTCGTTCTATATTTTTTATAGATTAGCGTGAGTTCGGGATAAGAAACCCTCTGAATACCAAGCCATAAGTAAATCTCCTCTCGGGAGGAGTGGCCGAGCGTAGCGAAGGTCGAGGTGGGTTCGTTGTGCGGCGTAATGGGCCGACCCACCCGGCCTACGGCCACCCCTCCCAAGAGGGGTTACTTTAGGCTAGTCAATGAAAGTGCTGTTATGGTGGCGCTCTGCATGATTGTCTTAAGCCGAACTCGCGTTAGATCATCTAGCAGTCAAGAGGGTTACGTCTCTAGAAGGCTTCTATGGGTTTAGTGCTTTTTTCTTTTAAGAACTCGGCAAAGTTTTTAACTTCTTCTGATGTGTTTTCGGATAGCTCGTCCATTGAGGTTAGTAGCTGAGCGCGATCGCCCACAGTTTCACTGGCAGGCGCAACTAAACGAATTTGATGAGGTGCGTTGAAATTAGCTCATAGATTCTTGTATACTTCGCTACGGTGTCCTACACGGATGACAACTACCATCAGAACTTTGTCATTTGCTGAGTAAACAACGCGATAGTTTCCAACTCTGATTCTAAAGTAATAGACCTTATCGGAAATAGCAGTGATTAGTCGAAACTCAATCGTTACTCATCCTA
>QBMC01000049.1 GCA_003242035.1 Nodosilinea foveolarum
GATAAACATTGGTTGTTCGCTAGCACTCACCGGCTTATATCCCACCCTTAAAAGAAGTGGGCTTTACGCTCGATTCTGTAAAACCGTGCAACAGCACAGACTGATTTTCACTAAGGTCTAGAATCAAGATGAATTGTTATATAGAGGTAGCATTTCGGGCAACTTCAGATTAGGAAGCAAAGTTCGGCAAATCTCAGTTGGAGCTGAGTGCTTTGTTTTAGCCTTTGGGTATCCCCTACTAAGCCACGATAGAGAGAGGAAAAGCCATCTACTAATGTTTGTTTAGCTAGTTTGGCAAGCTAATTTAGTTAAATAAATTAGGGTGGAGATGCCTCAATCGTTCATAAATGTGTTTTGATAAGACCTCTGAGTGAATCGCCGCCAAAGTATGCAAGTACAGAGTCCTCCTACTACCGAACCCCCCAAGCCCCAGATCATTGACCAGCTAACAACTCCCGCAGGCGTTCCCAACGAATGCTCCAGACGCGCTAAAACTCAGATCGATCTGCTGTTGCTCGCCATAGAAGCCCTCGATTTGGGTGGCGCAGAAGCTATGCTGGCCGCTTCTAAGGAACTCGGGCTAGACGAAGTGATTAGAGGACGAGTCAATCTGTGGCTATTGCGCAGCAGTAACCCTTTGCGCCGGTTTAGTCAACGGCAGCCCATGTCGTTAGAAGAAGGTAAAGCATTAGTCTTAATTACCTGCTTTTTAGCCCGCCGACTCACCGTGCTCATCAGGCAGCTATTGCTAGGCTATCAGCAGCTAAACGATCAGGAACTCTCTTTTGAGCATCACTTCAGGCTCTCAGATTATTTGGCTCGATTTCGCTCTCACTTTCGCGCTCGAATGAATGCTAAGCGCTCTAGCGTGATTGCCTACAGCACTGACGAAAAGCTGAATGAGCTAGCGATTGATTTACTGACCAAACTGCTATTTTGTACAGGCACCGATGGCGCAGAACGCCTCTGGATTAGCCTTTTCGATGGAGAAGTGTCATGACGATTCAACGGCAATACCAGTTGCCTAACTGTAGCCTCATTTTAGATGGGCTGAGCATTGATTCCACCCCTGGCAGCGAAGAGATTATGTCGCTGTTGGTGAATGCAGAATGTCGGATCAGTGGGCTGGAGCGATCGCTCAACGGCGGCTACAACTTCTTTAGTGCTTTAGTCCGGGCCGTGAGTCAATATAGTCAGGAAGTCCTCAGCGGCTTTGCCCACCCGCAGGTTGCCGAAGACGAACCCCTACTCGTCCACATCAATCCCGGCGAAGGCCCCTATCACCATCTGGTGATTCAGCCCGAAGTCGCCGACTTAGGTGGAGCTAGCGACGGCAGAGCCATTGACATCAAGCTATCTGCCGTTCAGCTATTCGACCTAAGCGAGGCCGTCGATCAGTTTTTTGACGATAGCCAGACATTGCCCGAGCTAGCCCCGGCCCTGGCCCCACTGCCCCGCCGGTTTGTTAGAGCCGATGAGCCTTTGAGCGATCGCCTCCTCCCCGCAGTACTAGGCGTCGGTAGTCTGGTTGCCGCTACCCTAGCCCTGGGCCTTCTTCCTGTCCCCAAACTCCAAGATCCTAATACAGCGCTAATAGAGACAGACAACACTGCCGAAGTCGTTACCTCGACGCCAGACCCCGAGAATACTGAGCCAGCCGTTCCTGAGAACATCATGGCCGTCAATGCTTCTAGTCCACTTTGGGAAAACTCGCCGCGCATTAAAGATGAAGCGCAGCTAGCGAGCTTACAGACAGAACTACAGAACAAGCTCGAACTTAATGCTGAACCAGCAGGCACGTTCAAACAGCCTGCTAGCTATCAGGTCGCGGTAAACGCAGATGGAGAAGTGCTTGGCTACAAATTTAACGATGATATAGCGGCCAAAAATGTAGACAAAACGCCGCTGCCCAGACTGGCTAGAGACAATGCTGACAAGGCCGAGCTAGAGACACAGGCGATCGCTCAATATGACGCCACCTTTGATGCCGACGGCGTAGCCGTAACCCCCTGGCAAGACGGTACTCAGATCGCGACTAAGATAGAGTCAGGATCTGAGACAGAGACAGAAGATCCTGACGCGACTCAGTCAGAAACAGCTATTGGTAGTCCAGACACTACCAGCGACACTTTTTCTAGCGGGCCACCCACTACGCTGACTCAATTCACCGAAGTAGAAGCCCTCAACAGCCAGCTAAAGCAGACCATTGTAGAAAATCGCAAACAGCCCAGAGTCGGCGCAGATGCTGCCAGCTACCGAGTGCGCATTAGCCAAGACGGAACCATCACGGGCTATCAGCCCATCAACCCCGAAGCCGCTAAAGCCGTAGAAGAAACGCCCCTACCCAAGCTGGTAAAATCCACCTCAGAAGACGTTCCCTCGGTAGACTATCGAGTCGTCTTTACCGAACGAGGCGTGATAGAAGTGAGTCCCTGGTGGGGATGGAGCTACTACGATTAAAATCGCATACAATACGTGCGTACGCTAGTGATATGAACCTGATTGACTAACCCCGTCGTTAGCGCAGCAGAATAGCACCGGGAGACGGGTTTGTGAGTGATGAACGGGGATCGAATAGCACCCACAAAAGACTGCACGAACGGTCTAATGAAAAGACAGATAGCCGTCGAGAGAGTTCGCTGCCAAAAGGTGTTGATCTTGAAGAGGTGAGTCCTGAAGATATCAATGCTGAAGATAACGATCTCGAAAATTACTTGATACCCGGCTATGTAGAAGAAGAGCCAATCGCCGAGACCTCGCTGGCCAATGAGGTCTTTGACCAGCAGTCAGCCACAGCACAGGCAAAGGGATTTTATGCACCTCGACCTTCATTGAGCCGAGGATTTGACGCGAATACTCGTCGCCCACTAGCGCCATCTATTCACCAACCACCAGGCGCCTATCCCGTTGGGCATCAGGCGTTCACTCCCCCTAATACTAGGATCCCTCAGCCACCCCTAACGGGGAAAAAACCTAAATGGTCGTGGCTTTTGCCTGGGCGTCCTGTGGTTGAGACAGTCCCTGCACTTAGCATCGATCCCGCGACCGGGGCGGAAACCGTAAGCGTTCCACCGCCAGTCGTTGCAGCGCCTAGACTTTGGGAGAAACAGCCTTATCGGGCGATCGCTCACATCAGCGCGATCGCAGGCACCCTCACCGTTGCCTGGTTATTGGGCATCCTGGCAGCCCACATTGTTCCAGGCAGCCTCCAACGCCCGCCCCTGCAAGAATCTGTCTTACGCAAATCTAGCAGACTGGCCTCTGGGCTATGGCACCTACCGCAGATCTGGCAAACGCCCACGGCTGAAACTCGCATAGAAGCGATTCCGCTACCAGAAACCGGGCCAATTCTAGCGCCAGTGAAGCTAGCCCCCCTAGAGCGACAGCCGCTAATAGACGAACTTAACACCGTAGAAACAGAGTTGCTAACGCTAGATCGGCGGATTCAAACCTTAGAAAAGCGACTGGGCAAACCACCCTACCAAAACGCCGATATCGAGAGCCGCATCAACGCCCTGCGCGGCGCTATCGATCCGCCAGTACGCACCGAAGCGCCGCCCCCATACCAACCCGCCCCGCGCGATCCGCAGACTGCCCTACTAGCTGTCGCCGACCACAAAATCACGTTACCTAGCGATGCGCTGTTTGCACCCGGCGACAGCAATCTTAAAGACAGCGAGCTACTTAATCAGGTGCTCGATCAGCTCATTAATTATCCTGAAGCTACGGTCGTTATTCGCAGCTACAGCGACGATCAGGGGGAGGCGATCGCCACTCGAAAATACACCCTCGCCCAGGCCACCCAGCTCAGCGAATACCTCAGCCAATCTCTCCCCGCAGGCTACCGCTGGGTAACTATTGGCGGCGGTCAGTCTCAGCCGATTGAACCCAACGACAGCGCCATCAACCGACAGCGCAACCGCCGCATTGAAATTTTGGTAGACACTCGTTAGCACGACTCCACTACTCTATTTAGACTGACAAACAATTCTATTTAGTCCCATAAAAGAACGCCCACATCTATGAAAATTGTCTTCTTCGGCACCCCTCAATTTGCTGTCCCTAGCCTGAAAAGGTTGCTAGCCCACTCAGACTTTGAGGTGGCTGCTGTCGTCACGCAGCCCGACAAGCGCCGAGGCCGAGGCGGAAAAGTAACGCCCTCACCCGTCAAAGCGGCGGCGCTTGAGGCCGGATGCCCCGTTTGGCAACCCGCTCGCATCAAGAAAGATCCTGAAACTCTCGAAAAGCTAGACGCTCTCACCGCCGACGCTTTCGTCGTCATCGCCTACGGCCAGATTCTCTCACAGACTATTCTCGACCTGCCCAAACTAGGCTGCGTCAATGCGCACGGCTCCATCCTGCCAGAATATCGAGGGGCCGCGCCGATTCAATGGGGCCTGTATCGCGGTGAAACCGAAACTGGCGTCACCACGATGCTGATGGATGCGGGCATGGACACTGGCCCGATGCTGATGAAAGAAACTATCCCCATTGGTCTAACTGACCACGCCTGGAACATTGCCGCTAAACTCTCAGATCTCAGCGCCTCTTTGCTACCTGCTACATTGCAGAAACTTCAGCAGCAGATGATTCGGCCCGTACCGCAAGAAGAATCTCGGGCCACCTACGCGCCCCTGATTCAAAAGGCAGACTACGTACTCGACTGGACTAAGAGCGCCCAGGCTTTGCACAATCAGGTGCGAGGGTTTTACCCAAACTGTGTAACTGAATTTAGGGGGAAAGGGTTGAAGGCGATCGCCACCTTCCCCATAGGAGAAAAATACTGGCCCGAATTATCAGCAGATCTCCAAGGCATCCAAAGCGCCTACGAAACAAGTGAAGCCAAAGCAGATAGCCGTCCTGGAGAAATCGTCTCTGTACTCAAAAACTACGGCCCCGTTGTGCAAACTGGCAAAGGACATTTGCTGCTCAAAGAAGTCAAACCCGCTGGGAAGAAAACGCTCTCAGGCTGGGATTTTGCCAACGGTAGCCGAGTAGAAGTCGGTGAGACAGTCGGGTCGTGAGGAACGCCACTCACCGTTCCCGCAGCAGACTTTGGGAAAGCTAAAGCGACCAGACTTCTTCAGCAGCTACCTATAATCTATGACCGGCGAAACCGACCTACAGCAACAGCGAGTCGCCTACGAGGAAACGCTTGCAGACTGTTGCCACTACGACGGCATCCTTTCCATCCTCATGCAGCATCGACCTTACTTTGAAACGTTGCCCAGCGTTCGCCGTCCGCAAGAAAGCATGGTTGCCATTCCGCTGCCCAACGTTCGCAGCCGGGAAGCCTCCGAAACAGCGGGCATGATAGATTTGCGCTACAGCATTCGTCCGCTGCCCTGCGACATCGCGCTGATGATGTGCGACCCCGAATGGAAAATTAAAACCGGCATTGAGATTGTCCTATTCATTCAAAGGCCCGACGAAGATCTGTCGGATTTGCTAGGCAGATGGCGACAGACCCAGGTAGAACTGGGGCAGGGCGTAGAATGGCTAATGCCTAGAAAGCATAAGCATTTGCTAGCTGAAGGAACCGAAACGCCGCATCCTTTGTTCATTGTCTTTGTAGAATTAGAGAACGATCTATCCGCTAGAGAAAGCCGAATTATTCGGGGATTAGGAGGAGCTAGCCTGCCAGTAGCCATTCAGAGCTTAAGCTCAAAAGAGGATGAATTCTCTATGGCTAAGACCAAAGAGTCCTATCCAGAAGTCTAAGGCAATAAGCAAGCGTCAGATGTATTTAGAGAGCGCATGACCGGACTCAACAGCCACCATCTCAAGCTGATTGCCGCCGTCTCAATGCTGCTGGACCATATCGGCGTCGTGCTTTATCCTGAGATTGACTGGCTGCGAATGGTCGGACGTATCAGTTTTCCACTGTTTGCTTGGCTATTGGTTCAGGGCGAGGCCCATACTCGAAACGTCTGGCGCTACGGGCTGCGGCTAGGTCTTTTGGGTCTTATCTCTCAGCCGATCTATCAAATTGCATTCGATGTAGCGACCCTGAACATTCTGTTTCATCTGCTCATAGGGTTGGTTTGCCTTCGAACATCGAGAGCGCAACCTAAATGGACATGGCCGATTTGGATAGCGGGCGGACTGATCGCTGAAGTGCTAAATATCAGCTATGGCGGCTATGGGATCGCGCTCATTTTGCTGCTCCGTTACTTTCGCAATCGTCCTCGATGGTGGATGGCCTGGGTTGGTCTGCATTTAGTTTCGATACCTCTTTTCGGAACGTTTCAACTTCCGACGCTGCCGGTGCCGTTTTTATGGATGGCCTACAACCCACAAAGAGGCGCTAAAGCCCGTTGGTTTTATGCTTTTTATCCAGCTCATCTGCTGCTGCTGGTGCTCATTCACGCCTCGGGCGTTTACGGTTAAGCGCGTTGGCGTAGCCTCTCCTGTGGAGAATCGCCCTTACGAACGCACATTTTTAACAATGAAGTAGCTGATAGAAAGCGAAAGAATGGCGATCGCCAACCCAATCAAGCTCACGCCCGAAACCTGTTTTAGATCCAAAATAATAATCTTCCGAGCTACCGCCGTTAGCGAGGTAACAATCACTAGCTCTACTTGCACTACGTGCTTTCTCAGGTAGGCCGTAATGTTCTCTAAAATCTCCAGGGCAATCAGCACGCTTAGAAATAGACCAAAAATGTCCAGCAGCGTTTGGCCAAAGAAAATGTTAGCGTCGCGCACATTTGGATCGAGCAGCTCTGCACCCAGATAGGTAAACAAATACATAGCCAGATCGATGAGGATCACTATAATGACCATCACCATGGCAATCGAAAGCAGCTTCGAGACCCAGCCTTCGAATCGACCCAAGTTTCTAAGAAAACCTGCGTCACTAAAGTGTCTTTTGATGAAACCCCTTGGCGGCTTGTTCAAAACAATCCCTGTGAATTTGATCTAAACCCATACTACAGGGGGTTAGCGATCGCAAAAATAGCGAGTACTTTATAGCACTCATAAAACTAGCGCCCATAAAATATCAGAACGTTAGACCTCAGACGAAACGCTCGCATACTGGCTCTCCCGTACCTTCGACGGCACAACGTTCGATGACGGCTGCATCATTGATAGAGCTTGCTCCGCGCTGGTGAGTGCAACCGTCTGAGGCTGCGGCCCAATCGGGATAAGCTGCACCGCGCAAGCCTTTAGCTCTGGCTGTAGCGAGATCGGACAAGCCTCCGGATGAGTCAGCGCATTCACCTCAGCGTCTTTTCCCCATAAAAAGCCCCAGTGCATCGGCATAAAAACGGTGCCCCGGCGAATGTTTTGAGTGACTAGAATTGGCAGCCGCACGAAACCTCTGCGCGATCGCACCTCCAGCCAATCGCCCGACTGCACCCGCAGCTTCTGCGCATCCTTCGGGTTTATCTCTATCTGCGGCTGCGGATACTTCTGCGTAATTTTCTCAATGTGCCCCGTACGCGTCTGCGTGTGCCAATGGCCCAACAGTCGCCCAGTCGTCATCACAAACGGAAACGCCTCATCCGGCGGCTCTGCGATCCCCTTTACGTGGAAGGCCGCAAACTTTGCCTGCCCGCTATCCGTCGGAAAGTTGTAGTCGGTATATAGCCGCTTATCAAACTTATTGACCGCTGTCTGGGCCGTCTCGCGAATCGGAATCGGCCACTGAATCGGCCCCTGCTCAGCCAATCTTTGATGGCTCAGCCCACTCATATCACAGATGCGATCCGCCGTCAGCGTCACAAACTCGTCGTACACCGCTGCGCTATCGGCAAACTCAAACTGCTGCTCGAAGCCCAACCGACGCCCCACTTCAGCAAAAATTTCCCAGTCTGCCTTAGATTTACCCACCGGCGCGCGAAAAGCCGGACACAGCGTGACGACTCGCTCAGAATTGGTCATTACCCCGGTGGCCTCGCCCCACTGCGCCGCTGGCAGCACCACATGTGCGAATGCGGCGGTTTCAGTGGGATAGTAAGCGTCCTGGCAAATGGTGAAGGGAGATTTTCGGAGGGCGGCTTGCGATCGCTTAATATCCGGCATACTCACCGCCGGATTTGTCGCCGCTACCCACATCACCCCAACCGCTTCTTGCTCCAGCGCCAGCATCATATCCCAAGCCGCTAGCCCCGGCGTAGGCGAAATACTCCCAGAGGGCAGTTGCCAAATCTTCTCCACCGCCCGCCGATGATCCGCATTCTGCACCAACCGATACCCCGGCAAAATATGCGCTAGCCCGCCCGCTTCACGTCCGCCCATCGCATTTGGCTGACCCGTCAGCGAAAACGGCCCTGCCCCCGGACGGCCAATCTGTCCCGTCATCAAATGCAAATTAATAATGGTGCGACACTTCGCCGTGCCTTCCGTCGATTGGTTCACCCCCATCGACCACAGCGAAAGCACCCGCTTCGACTCGCCCCACATCTGCGCCGCCCTCTCCACATCTGCCTGCGGAATGCCGCAAATCTCAGCCACTCGCTCCGGTGGATAGTGAGCCACCACCTGCGCATACTCGGTAAAGCCTTCCGTACAATAGTCGATAAAAACCAGGTCGGTCTTGCCCTGGCGAATGAGCAAATAGGCGATGCCGTTGAGCAGCGCGATATCAGTTCCTGGCTTAATGGCTAAATGCAGATCCGCATTTTTCGCCGTCGCCGTTCGGCGCGGATCGACCACAATTAGCTTGGCTTTTTTATCCTTTTTAAGATGCTTAGAAAGTCGATTGAACACAATTGGATGACACTCAGCCGTATTCGTCCCGATCAAAAAAGCGCAGTCTGTCGCTTCTAAATCGTCGTAGCAGCAGGGTGGCCCATCCGAGCCAAAGCTTTGAATATAGCCCGCTACCGCTGAGGACATGCACAGGCGAGAATTGGCGTCAAAGTTGTTGGTGCCAATGCAGCCTTTGATGAGTTTTTGCGCCACGTAATAATCTTCGGTCTGAAACTGCCCCGAGCCATACATGCAGATCGAATCTGGCCCCCGTTGAGAGATCGCCTGCTGAATCTCTGAGGTAATTCGACTAAAGGCAGCTTCCCAGCTCACTTCCTCAAAGGGCTGGTCTAAAGACTCCCGCATCATCGGCTGTTTCAAGCGCGATTTGTCGAGCGATTCGCCCACCGAAGCGCCTTTAATACAAACTTGTCCTTTACTAGAAGGATGCGACTTATTACCCACCGCCTGCCAGATTGGTCTGCCCTCACTATCGCGAGTAATACTACGTCCTTTACGAGCAGGAGGAAAGACCTCTAGGCCACAGCCAACGCCGCAATAGGGACAGAGTGTTTTAGTTGAAAGTGGCACTTTTGAACCCTCATCCGAATAAACGATGATAAACACAAGCGGTAGGGGACGATAAAACGCCCCCTACCGGCTTAGTGGAAATTGACAGTGAAAACAGTGTCAATACTTACGTTGGAAAACATGGTCTAGCAAGCATGAGTACTAACGTATAACAGATGGATTACCCGCAGTCGCCACCGGCATAGCTATCTCTTCATTGCTCCCATGCGCATCGGCAAAAGAGTTTGCCGGTTCGTCCAAGAAGAACGCGCAGAGGAAGCCCACCACCAAACCGGCTACGCCTAGTACCTGGAAGAAAACAGCATTGGCTCTCGCTGTTCCCGCCGCTATCACGGCTGGATCAACGCCATCGCCTGCTGGGACAAAGGCTTGACTGAGCAAAAGTAGAATAGTGAGATAGGCGATCGCCCCCACGTTGCCATAAGCGCCCACGTTGCCCGCAACTTGCCCGGTAATGCGAGGCTTAACCAGCGGCACCATGGCAAAAGTAGCGCCCTCTGCTGCCTGGACAAAGAATGAGCAAGCCATCACCAGAAGCACCGCCCCCGCCAACGGCCAGCCGCTGCCAACCGTGCTAAAGAGCAAGTAGCCAACCCCCATTCCAAGGAGTAATACCGTCATCGTCCACTTACGGCTACCCATAGAGTCAGAAATAATGCCGCCACCTGGACGAGAAACCAGGTTCATAAAGGCATAGCTAGCCGCAATCATCCCGGCGATCGCCTTCGGCAAACTAAACGTCCCTTCAAAGAACGCAGGCAGCATCGTCACCACCGCCAGCTCAGAACCAAAGTTCACAATGTAGGTCAGCTCTAGAATGGCCACCTGCTTAAACCGATAGCGATCTTCAGCGCTGTATCGCTTGCGACCCGCGAGCAGATCTTTATTGACAACCCAACAGTTGTAAGACTGGAAAGCATACAGACCTAGCAAGGCTAGCCAGCCAATGTACATCGCCCCGGTAGAAAGGAAATCTACTTTCTGTAGCCGCCAAACAATCACCATCAAAATGCCTGTGAGCGGCACGTTCATCGCCATCAAGAACCAGAAGTCGCGCACGGTAGTTACTTCGATGCCGCGAGCGCTCTTAGGCTTGTGGTAGACCTTGCCAGGAGGCGTATCGGTCACGTTGAAATAGTAGAAAATGCCGTATAGGGCGGCAAAGATGCCGGAGCCAGCGATCGCCGCTCTCCAGTTCAGCACTTCACTGTTGAAGGCAATGCCTAGCACGTCGAAGGTCTGAGGCTCGCCAAAGTTAAAGGCACCGGGTAAAAAGCTCAGGCCCATGGCAATAACGACCATTGTAAAGGCAGAGAAAGCAGAGCCAAAGTTGCCCCAGCCACCGTAAATGCCCTCCGCTGTTCCCACCTCTTTCGGCGGGAACCATTCTGCCGTCATGCGAATACCGATCACAAAACCCGCCCCGACGATACCCATCAGCAAGCGTCCGATGACGAGCTGATTAAAGCCCCCTTCTGCGGGCGCAGTTGCAAAAATCAAGCAAGGAATCGCCGAATATACCAGCAAGCAGGTATAGGTAATTCGAGGCCCGTACTTATCTAGCAACATGCCGATAATAATTCGAGCAGGAACCGTTAAAGCCACGTTGCACAAGCCAATCGTGCCAGCTTGGGCAGGCGTTAGACCAAACTCTTGAACAATTGTCGTTGCAAAGGGAGGGAAGTTAAACCACACCACGAACGATAAAAAGAAGGCAAACCAGGTCAGGTGAAGTATTTTGTACCTGCCCTGGGTTGGTTTGGTAAAAAGCTCTCCGATCATTTACGCTATGCTCCTAAGTATGAATAGAACTTGTTTTGGGGCTGCCCATCAGCAAAAGCCCAAGCAAGTTGTTAGCTGAAGCCTACAGGTTGCCGCCTATAGGCTTTTTTTTGTGGCCCGACACCTCACTCAGCTTGCTGAATAACCGTCAGGCCAGGGGAGTAGATGCAAAAGGTTAGGATTCTGTCAAAGCAGGCGAGACACCTATCCGGACAGAAGAATCCGCGTCGCCGATTATTTGGCTGTGGCTCCAAACTTTTCTTTGAGTAAGTCAGTTAAGACCCCCTCTAAGTCTTCGCAAGGCACCCCTTTCATCACCCGCTCGCCGAGCTGAGCATGTTTGCCCACCTTGCCGCCCATATAGATGTCTACCGCTTCTACGGCTTTGCCATCTTTGCGGGCCTTGGTGCCCATAAAGCCGATATCGGCTACCTGCGGCTGACCGCAAGAGTTGGGGCAGCCCGTCCAATGCATCCGCACTGAGTCAGGGACGTTGAGCTGAGCGTCTAGGGTTTGAGCGATCGCATGTGCCCGTTGCTTCGTCTCAATCAGGGCAAAGTTACAAAACCGCGATCCCGTACAAGAAACCTGAGTGCGCACTAAAGTTGAAGGGGCAATCGAGAACTTCTGTACCGGCTCCTCCTGCAAAAAGGCATCCAAACGAGAGTCCGGAATATTTGGAATAATCACGTTTTGCTCTACAGTCAGGCGAATTTCACCATTTCCATAAACCTCCGCCAGCCGAGCCATCTCGAACATATCATCGGCGTAGATATGGCCCACCGGCACATGCAAGCCCACATAGTTCAGCCCCGGCTGCTTCTGAGAATAAACGCCCAAATGGTCGCTTTTACCTTCATCGGTAATCGCATCCTTCGGCGCTGCGGGCGCTAAAGACTGACCCATTTCTCTTTCTACGGCCGCTCTAAACGACTCCAGGCCCATGGCGTCAATTAGCCACATTAGGCGAGTCTGCTGCCGGTTGCCCCGAGAGCCGTTGTCGCGAAACACCGAGAGAATCGCTCGACAGACCTCCACGACCGTATCGTCAGCAGGCACCCAGGCATTCAGCGGAATCGCCGAATCGCAGCGCCGAGCTGAAAACAGGCCACCGACAATCACATTGAAGCCCAGCTCGCTGTCCTCTTCGCCATCTTGAAAAGCTGGGATAAAGGCAATGTCGTTGATCTCTGAGTGAATCGAATCTTCCCGACTGCCCTCTAACGCAATATTAAACTTGCGCGGTAAATTACTAAACGCCGGATTACCTTCACTGTTGTTGGTGATCATGTCCTGCACTTTCATCACCAAGTCCTGAGTATCAATCAGCTCATTGGCAGCGATACCCGCAACCGGAGAACCGGTGATGTTGCGCACATTGTCCATGCCCGATTGAATGGAGGTAAGGCCCGACTGCTCGAAGCGCTCAAAAATACTGGGAATGTCTTCTAAGCGAACGCCGCGTAGCTGTAAGTTCTGCCGGGTGGTGATATCGGCGCAGCCATCGTCGCCATACTGCTGCACAATCTCTGCAAGTATGCGCATCTTATGGCTAGAGAGTATGCCATGAGGGAGGCGCAGGCGCAGCATAAACTTGCCAGGTGTCACTTCACGGTAAAAAACACCTAGCCATTTGAGCCTGCCAGTTAAGTCCGTCTTATCAACCGCTTCCCAGCCCATCTCAGCAAATTTATCAAGTTCGCCTTTGACCGCTAGGCCGTCTTTCTCGGCCTTGTATTTCTCAAACTTATTGAGTTTTTCTACCTTCGGTGCAGTCTCTGTCGAAGTAGCAACCATCTTTAACCAACTCTATTACTAGCTACGTTGTGCTTGAAGCAGCTTTACAACTCACTAACCCGGTTCAGGTGAAGAAAAGGAGTAGAGATCTTTTCTAGAAGTCTGCCAACGTTCTAGCTCAGACACCTACCCACCACGCTTATAAGGAACCGTTTTAGGGTTTTGTCCAACTCATCTGCTGTTGAGTTGCTATCAACATAGGGAAGTTCTATGCAACATTTTGTATTGATCAATACTGTTTTTGTTGTTGCCGTCGGACAAAAACAATATTTGCATACCTTCTATGCATGTTTTGCAAAAGACCGTAGAAAGTGAGTCACAGGCGTTCTGAAATCCAAAGGAAGCTGAGGCAAAAGCCTTGAATATGGTCTTCGGTAAGACAACGAAATGATCGCAGCTATGTCAATATAGAGCGCATTAAAGTCAGGTTTCCAGACAAAAACCTTTGTATCCGGTGCTTGAATATAACGCTACATAAATAAGAGGTGAACTCCTGAAAATGCCGCTTGCAAACGATAGGTCTCAGTCGAATTTGTCCGCCGCTGATAGTGAAATTGAGTCCGAAGATCTGTCGTCTAGAGACCGAGAAATTCAGCAGGCGATCGCTCAACTCACCACGGGCGATTTTCACAGCCGCTGGGACAACGCCAAACAATGCGCCAAACAATTTGCCGAATGGGGAGACTGCACTGTTCCACCGCTGATTCACCAGATCCAAGCCGAGACCGATCCGGCTAACCAAGGCTTTATTGTTCGCGTCCTCAGCCAGTTTGATCGGCCTGAGGTGGTCGAGGCGATCGCCCACCTCCTCATCACCACGCCTGAAGCATATCTGCAAAAAGAAACCACCAAGGCTCTCACAACGTTAGGCAACAGCGCTATCGAAACGCTATCAGCGCTAATAGCAAGCCCCGATTTGGCTCAAAAAATTCTCGCCGCCAAAGCGCTGGCTCACATCCGCCGCACCCCGGTCATTGAGCCTTTGCTCAGCATTGCCCATCACGCCGATACAACGCTCAGAGCGATCGCCCTCGAAGCCCTCGGCAGCTTTCACGATCCGCGTATTACGCCCGTTTTAATCGCTGCTACCGAAGACGAACCCGCCATCAGCCAGGAAGCCATTCGCGCATTGGGTCGTCGCCGCGATTTGCTAGAAAATCAGGAATCAGAATCGACAGTAGACCTCATTGGTTCACTTAGCCACACGCTGCAATCGCCGTACGTAGAAGTTGCTAAAGAAAGTGCGATCGCGCTCGGCAGACTCGGCACTCCAGACGCCGTCTTGTCACTATCCCACTTACTTAGCCAACCTAGTCCAACTGCCGTCAAGGTCGCTGCTGTTCGAGCACTCGGCTGGATTGGCACCTTAGCCGCTATTCAGGCGTTGACCAAAGCCTTTAGCGACACCGCCCCAGTGATCATGCCGACAGTTCAGCAAGAGATTGCGCGATCGCTCGGTCAAACCAGTTCACCCGACCTTAAGGCGATCGCCGCTCAGCCCCTGATAAATTGGCTAAAATCGCTGCAAATTCAGCCCCACCCATCAGGCCATTTATCCGAAGCTATCCCCACAGATCCGTTCATCGTGTCGCTCAAGCAAACTGCCATCCTAGCCCTCTCCCGGCTTGGCTCAACCGATGCCATTGAGAGTCTGACAGCGCTGCTCAATGACTCCAACGCCCACATTAGAATGCACGCCCTTAGCGCCCTCGAACAAATTGATCCTGACAACCCGCACCTGATTAATCGCCGGTAGCCCGCTCGATCTGTATAGCGTAGCAATCCTTACAGAATTCGCCTTTACCAACCGTTACTGTAGAGGTAAAAAGCTACATAAGCTGCGTTATTCCCCTTACATCCCCACCTTATGCGCTTAGAGCAGCTACAGGCATTTTTAGCCGTCGCCGACACCGGCAGTTTTCAAGCTGCCGCCAAGCAGTGTGGCATTACCCAATCCACCGTCAGCAGGCAAATTCGCGCCATCGAAGATAGCTTAGGCGTCCCCCTCTTTCATCGCACCGCACACAGCAAGCTCACACTCGCAGGCAATAGTCTGTTGCCCCGTGCCACCCGAATTTGCCGAGAATGGGGACAGGCGCAGCAAGACATCCACGATCTGATGAACGGCAAGCAAACTGAGCTATGCGTGGCGGGCATTCAATCCGTTTGCGCCTATTTATTACCGCCGATCGTCACTCAGTTTTGCCAAGACCACCCCGACGTGCAGCTTCGCGTTACCGCATTAGGGAGCGATCGCTCCCTCAAAGTCCTCCGCGATGGCCTAGTCGATGTCTCTATCGTTATGCACAACCCGCTGCTCACCAGCAATCAAGAAATGGTGGTTACCCCGCTGTATGAGGAGCCAGTAGAAGTCCTGATGTCCGCCGACCATCCCCTCGCTGCGCATGAAGTGGTGCCCTGGTCAGAAATTGCTCGCTATCCGCAGGTAGTGTTCAAAGATGGATACGGGATGCAGCGAATTGTTCAAAATCAATTTCGCGATCGCAACGAAGACTTCAAAATCGCCCTAGAACTCAATACCCTCGACGCCTTTCGCGGCGTTGTCCGCCAAGGCAACATGATTGCCCTACTCCCCCAGTCTGCCTTAATCGAAAGCCGTCGAGATTTAGACCTCACCGTTCGGCCGACTAGCGAACCCACGCTTTTACGCAAAGTCGTTATGGTCACCACCCACGACCGCCTGATGATTCCACCGATTCAGCAGTTCTGCGATTTAGTTCGAGCACAGGTAAAGGGCAACATTAGCCCGCTCAATTTGCTGACAGATCTGCCCACCGCTAGCTAGTTTTGGCAGATCTGCCTGATTGACATCTATTCGCCGCAGTCTATCTCAATGTAAAACTTACGGACAACCTTCTGCATCCCCTCATGAGCACTTCTAGCGAGACTACGATTGAACAATTTCGAGATTTGCTCAAACAAGTCGGCAGCGGCACCCACACCTCTAAATCTCTCTCTCGCCAAGAGTCGGCGATCGCCACCGAACTGATGCTGCGCGAACAGGCCACCCCCGCCCAAATTGGCGCATTCATGATCGCCCAACGCATCAAGCGGCCCACTCCCACCGAGCTAGCCGGAATGCTAGATACCTACGACAAGCTTGGCCCCAAGCTCACTGAAATCGAGAGTGCGTATCCGGTTACTGTTTTTTGCAATCCTTATGACGGGCGATCGCGCACAGCCCCCATCACGCCGCTTACCGCCCTCATTTTGGCCGCTGCCGACTGCCCTGTCGTGGTGCCTGGAGGCGATCGTATGCCCACAAAAATGGGCCTGCCCACCGCAGATATTTGGCAAGCCTTAGGACTAGAAATCACCCAGCTCTCACTCACCCAGGCCCAGCAAATCCTCGCCAGCACAGGTTTAGGCTTCATCTATCAACCCACCCACTTTCCCCTAGCCGAAGCCATGGTGCCCTACCGCCAGCAAATCGGCAAACGCCCCACCCTAGCCACCATCGAAATTATGTGGTCGCCCTACGCAGGCAAAAGCAACCTAGTCAGCGGCTACGTCCATCCCCCCACCGAAGAACGCACCCAAGCCACCTTCACTCAGCGCAGTACGCCCTTTTTCACCACGGTCAAAGGCTTAGAAGGTAGCTGTGATATGTCTCGCGCTCGCACGGCCATTCTCGGATTAAGCGAGCTGAAAGAGGGAGAACTTCACACCGAAAGATTGTTGTTGCATCCGCGCGATTACGGCTTTGATGGAGCCGATCTGGAGTTCTTGCCGCTAGATGAACTGATAGAACAATATTGGGCAGTTCTAGAAGGCAAAGAGAATGAGATTGGACATTCGGCGATTTGGAACAGCGGATTTTATCTGTGGCGGGTGGGTCGCGTGAAGAGTTTGGAGGATGGGTTTGAGTTGGGGCGATCGCTCCTCGCAACCGGCGCAGTCAAAGCCAAACTACAAAGCATAAAATCGGCTATCTATATGATGTAGCCTCATCCGAATAATGCGCTGGTATACAATAGAAATCAGTCCGTCAGAGCATAAAGGCAATGACCTCGACCATTCCTAAAAATAGGGCTGGTGATAGGGCGCAGCGACCGCTATGTCTAGTATTTTTGTTTTTTTGAGATCTGTCGAAATGCCAGAGAAGAAAAGAGCCAATCAAGATAAAAACAACGATAGGAATAAGCTATACCGAGAAGCTACTAAAAGAATAAAGAAAGCTAAGCAAGACGGATACTACCTGGAAGCTATAACGCTAATCGAAAGTCTGATAGCCGATAGATTAGAAAGCTACATAGAGAAAGAAGCCAATCAGCCAGAGGGATTTAGAACTCTAGAAAGGAACATCAAGGTCGCCCGTCAGCACATAAATAAATCACCTATCCCGGAGGCTCAGGAAATACTCCCTTACTTAGAGAAGATTAAGTCATGGAGTAGGTCGAGAAATGAGATGCTTCATCAGGCTGTCAAGATAGAGGAAGGGGAAGATAAAAGCTGGGACTCTACAATGGAGAAAGCTAGCGAAACTGTCGAGAAAGGCGAAACGCTTTTTAGAGAAGTTAGTAGTGTAATCAGAAGGATCAAAAAACAGCAAAGGCTTCATACACAAGAAGAAAGTCGTTCTAGTTAACTTCAGATTGGCTACGCAAACTTTCTAGGACGGCTTTAGCTATTTTGTCGGTCACCATATCACTCACAAAAGCCTCGCCAATCCCTTTCGGCAGCACAAATCGCACTGTCCCTTCTTTTACTTTCTTGTCGCTTTTCAAAGACACCAAAATCTCATCAATATTGATGCCATTGGGTAAGCGAGTGGGTAGCTCAGTTTTCTTAATCAAAGCATCCTGCCGCTCAGTAGCAGACGCCTCCCACAGCTTCATGTCCACCGCTATCTGCCCAGCCGCAACCATGCCAATCGCGACCGCTTCCCCATGATTAATTTCGCTATAGCCGGTGAGACTTTCAATCGCATGGCCGATGGTGTGGCCGTAGTTCAAAAGGGCGCGGATACCGGCTTCTTTGACATCTTGACTCACCACATCGGCCTTAGCCCGACAAGAATGCTCTAGCATGGTCTGCAATAAGTCGGAGCTAACGTGATTGTAGTCATCTAAACGCTCAGCCGCCTCTAGCTTTTCAAACAGCGGTTTGTCCCAAATCACGCCGTACTTAATCACCTCGGCAACGCCTGCGCGAAACTCACGCACGGGCAGCGTCTTCAGCACGTTCGGATCGATTAGGACGAGCTTGGGCTGATGAAAGGCCCCAATTAGGTTTTTGCCTTTGGGATGGTTGACGCCAGTTTTGCCGCCCATTGAAGCATCGACCATAGCAAGCAAAGAGGTCGGCACTTGAATGAGGGCAATTCCTCTGAGCCAGGTAGAGGCCGCAAAGCCGGTCATATCGCCAATGACGCCGCCGCCGAGCGCGACCATAGCCGAACTGCGCTCTAACCGATTTTCGTAGGCCGCATCGTGAATTCTTTCGATGGAAGCCAACGTTTTGTACTGTTCGCCTGCGGGGAGAATGCAGTGGCAAACGGTGTAGCCTGCTTTTTTTAGAGAGGCGATCACCCGCAGCCCATACAGCTCAAACACCACCGGATTCGAAACTAGTAGCACCTTCTGACCCGGCTTTACCAACGGCTTTTCAGTTAGGCCATCGCCCGCGAGCCAAGCCCCCAACTGATCTAAACCATCCGGCGCGATCCGAACATCGTAGGCTTCTTGCGGCAGGTTTACGCGAATAGTAGTTTGAGTCAGAGTAGCCATGAGGGTTGCAAATTGCGAGGAATAATCGCGCTTACTTGGATAGTGAGTGATTCAATGGGAAGATAGAGAACACACCTAAAAGTAATAGTAGGAGAAAATTATGGGCGGCGCGTTAATTTATGTGGTTGAGCTAGGCGTTTGGTTTGGCGTTGCAGCGGGTCTGTTTTTCGTTCTACGCGGCGCTAAGGTGATCTAGTCGCTGACAGCTACTGAGGACTTTATAGATTAGAGTCTTGAAGACGGCAAATCTGAAAAGGGGATGACCAAGGTTTGAATAATACCCTTTAACCCTCCCCTTTTTCTAAGGCGTGACTGTTTTCTTCAACATCAGAATTGCTCTAGCAGTCAATATGATGTAGAGCGTATCTTATCTATCGGTAAGAAGCTCAGGACTTGCATTAGCGAGCTGCGACAGGTTCTGTTCTATGGGTAGCTCAATCGAGAACTGGGTTCCTATTCCAATTTCGGAGCGGCATTCCATCAGTCCGCGATGCTGAGAGATAATTTGATAGGCGATCGCCAGCCCGAGTCCGGTGCCCTGTCCAACGGGTTTAGTGGTAAAAAACGGGTCATACAGTTTTGCTTTCACGGTTTCCGACATTCCAGGGCCATTATCTTCGAGGGTAATGAGCAGCTTATCTGACGACGCCTGAGTTCGAATCGTTATCATCGGCTCATTTGTAGGCTTCAGATTAGCGTCCAGCCAAAGCTCATCGAATGCATCCACGGCATTCGTCAATAGATTCATCAAGGTCTGGTTCATCTTTCCTGGATAGCACTCTATGCTAGCTGAGGAATCGAAGCACTTACAGACTCGAATTTCAGGTCTGTAGTCCGTGGCCTGAAGCCGGTTTTTGAGCAGCAGCAGCGTATCTTCCAGGCTGTCGTGCAGGTCAACTTGCTTGAGGCCCACCTCATCTACCCGAGAGAAATGACGTAAAGCTCTGACAATATCGCGAATGCGCGTGACCCCGATAGACATAGAACCAAACAGCTTAGAAAGATCCTGCTTAAGAAATTCAATGTCTATTTCTTCTAGTGCTGATTCAATTGACGTAATACCTGAAGGACAGTGTTCTCCATAAAGATTGACTAAGTCAACCAGATCGTTGAGGTAATGCTCAGCGTGCTGAAGATTACCCTTAATGAAGTTGACTGGATTGTTAATCTCGTGAGCTACTCCAGCAGCTAACTGTCCAAGTCCCGCCATCTTCTCGGTCTCTGCAAGCTGGACTTGAGCAGACTTGAGCGCCCGAATCGTCTCGTTAAGTTCTATGGTTTGTCGTTGAGTTTGGGCTAACAGCTCAGCATGTTGAATCGCAACACTCAAGTGCACCGCAATTGTCGAAACAAAGTCAATCTCATCGTCTTGCCAGCGGCGCGGCCCCGAGCACTGATGAATGCAGAGCAATCCCCACAGCTCTTCGCCTTGCAACAGAGGAACAAGCAGGTTGGCGCGTACCTGAAACCGACTCAAAATTTCAATATGACAATCACTTAGCCCCGCATCGTAAATATCATCTACGGCATGAATGCGACCGTTCCGATAGGCATCTGCATACTGCTCGCCAAAACAATGGTCTTTTACTCTTTCGGCTAGTACTGAGTCGAATCGAGGCAGGACAGTCTCAGCTACAAATTCCCCTTCATCCCAACCCGATAGCGCATTGAGTCGAACCACCCCCACCCGGTCAACCGCTAACATTTGGCGGATTGATTGAATAGTAGTCTGGACGATCATATCTAGATCGAGAGATCTACGGATATCTGAGACTACTGTAGATAGAGCTTGCTCTCTTTCTATTTCAATACGACAGTCCCGAATAGCGTTCGTTTCTGTTTGCATCATCTTAATCATCTCAAATGGGTATCTACAAAGCGCCTTAGCTATTTTGTAAGATTCCCTATAGCCGCTTAAAATACGTTTTAGCGGCTATATGAACTGAGTTATTAATATCTATTTCAATCGCTGTTCTGTTTTAGCCACTAGTGCTTGGCATGGGCATAACTTTACGACCTATCCCCACCTTTTACTAAAGCACAACCGGGTTATTTCATCAGTCAGGCTTTGGTAGAGCGCTGCGAGAGAGAATATAAATTGCTGCAACTAAGCCCCAGTTGAACAAATTTACCCGAGCATCGAACACGGCGACATCGAATAGGCCAAATAGAATGCAGCTAGCAAAGGCGAGTAAATAGCCCAGGAGAATAGCGCGATCGCCCCCTTTCAAAGCCGCCAGTCCGCCGTTTAAATAGACTTTCACCCCGTCATAATAAATAGTGCCAATCACCGCGCAAAAAGCCACCGTTACCGGCAAACCCGCTTCAGAAGCTAAAAACAGCCAGAAGTTATGCGCGTGAAAGATTACGTCGTACTCTGGAATACTGCCCGGAATATAAAGCTGCCTAAGCCCCGAAAAACCCCATCCCAACCACGGACGCTGCTGAATCATCTCTATCGCCAGCCGCCAAACGCCCAATCGCGGATCTTGAGTGACGAGTGCTAGAGAGAGCGATCGCCCGCCAATGCCAAAAGCAAACGCCGCCGACACTAAAAAGGCTCCTATCGACAGTCCGCACAGTAATACCCACCGATGACGACGAGCTGCATAGAGCGCGATCGCTATCAAAACACCTGAAATCAGCAGCCCATTACGAGATCCGGTACAAAAAATAGATACCACGCACACCAGCAAAGCCGCTCCCTGCATCCAAGCTATCGTGTCATTGCGCCGGGTATTCAATGCCTTGAGCATCAAACCGAGTCCTAGCCCTAATACAATCGCTAAGTAGGCACTCAGCATGTTTGGATGACCAAAAAAGCTGTGCGCTCGGTGGCCAAAATCAGGCTCGTAAATATAGGCTATCAGCCAGTCTGGAAGCGGTAAGGCTTTTACGCTAGGGGAAATCGCCTTGAACTTGATGATGAATTCGGCGATCGCCCCCAAACTCATTGGAATACTCGAAACCAACAGCCAATGGGCCAAAAACTCCAGCTTCTCAAACGGCCTCGCCACCACGGAAGGCACCGTTGCCATCACGCCAAACATCACAAAAAAGGGCAAAAAGTTAGTCAGTTGTAAAAAGCCCTCACCCTTATCTATGGCAAAGCAAGCGCTCAATAGCATCCCGGCTGCTAGCCAGCCAAACCCGCGCTGAGCGCACGCCCCCATCACCTGCCCACCGCGACGAACTAGCGCCGCAATGAATAATCCCAGCATCACCACCAGCGCCATATAACTTAGGTAGGGTAGCGCCACAAGACTGCCCAGCCAGAGGCGATCGCGCCACAAAAATCGAGCTTTACCTGCCTTGCCATCCTCCGACAAAGCCCCTTCATACGCCTGTTCGCCCGCCATATCAGTACGCGCCATCCCCCGCCAGCACCACCTTAACCGTCCGCATCAAAATATAAATATCCAGCCAAACCGACCAGTTACGCACATAGTAAGCATCAAAATTGACCCGCTCTTCGTAAGTCACATCATTGCGCCCCGAAACCTGCCAAAGCCCCGTCAAACCCGGCAGCACCTGCAAATAAAGATCGTACATATCGCCATATCGCCAAACCTCCTCATGGACAATCGGCCTTGGCCCCACCAGACTCATTTCACCAATGAAAATATTCCAAAGCTGAGGTAGCTCATCCAAGCTCGTGCGTCGTAAGAATCGCCCCACCCAAGTAATTCTCGGATCGTCCTTCAGCTTGTGATCTTCCTCCCAGCAGGATTTCAGCTCAGGATGCGCCTGCAAATATCGCGCCAGCGCAACATCGGCATTCACCACCATAGAGCGAAACTTCCAAGCCTTAAACAGCTTGCCCTCTCGCCCAATGCGAATCTGGCGATAGAAAACAGGCCCCTGCGAATCCAGCCGAATCATCAGGCTAATCAGCGCAATCAAAGGCAGCGCCAGCAGGCTAATCAAAACCACCAACCCTCTGTCTAAACAGGCTTTAATAAACCGAGGCCCTGGCAAAAAGAGCTGCTGCCGAGCCTCTAGCCCCAAAACGCCGCCCAAATCTTTCGCCACCACCCACAAGCTCGCCATCCCAAATAAATCCGGAATAATCATCAGGTGAGCAAACGTCCGCCCGTACCGGCTCAATAACTGCATCAATCGACTGCGCGCGACCCCCGGCATCGCCACAATCGCATACGGAATCTTAAACTCCTTCGCCAGCATCGGAGCCATCGAAAGGCCGCCCACCACCGGCACACCCGCCAAACTCCCGTGCGTTCTGGGGTCGTCATCTAAAATAGCAATCGGCTTCAGGCCCAAACTTGGCTGGCGCTGAAGCGTACGCACCACCATTTCACCCGTCTTACCCGCGCCCATCACCACCACCGGATGGCCCCACCAAGCCTGACGCGCGCACAGCGCCCGAATCCCATAGCGCCCGATAATCACAAACACCATCGAAAACAACCAGGCCATCAAAAAAGCGGCCCTAGAATAAAGCGCAACTTCTCTAAACAGAAAAATAGAAGACCCCATCAGCAAATAAAGCAGCGTATTTGTCAACGTCAGTCGGCGCAGTTCCTCCACCGGACTCATCGCAATGCCCGGATAAAGACTCGCTAGCGCATAGCCCAAAATAAAAACGCCGGTAATCGGCCACAGTCGCCAGTAAATAGAAGGATGAAACTGGCCGTCGAAGATAAGCCGCACCCAAACGCTAGAAATACCCGCCAGACTAAGACACAGTAGGTCGATACTGACCAGCGTTAGCAACGTTAGCCGAGGGCGAGTCTGAACACGAGCGATCGCCCGTCGCAAATGGCCTGTCCCACCTGACGATGAAGAGGGTTGGTAAATAGTCACAGCGCCCTGTCTTACTCCCTGTCAGCAATGTCATCAGCAAGGTCATTCGAACCTGAGGGCGAAGCGGGCGCTAAGCGATCGCGCTCAAACCTCAACCAGGTCGCTTCTACAAACGCTTGAAAAGTCGAACGAAACTGCGTAGATGAAAACCGCTCAGCGTTCTGTCTCAATGCACCTGCTTCAAATTGACCCACACTCGCTTCTAGCCGTTTGACCGACTGTACCAGACTTTCAACTGTCTGATAGGGGAAAAGGTATCCCGTCTGTTCGTGTATTACCGTCTCGGCCTGTCCGCCCCTGGCATAGGCAATCACTGGCGCACCCGCCGCCTGCGCCTCCACGGGCGTAATGCCGAAATCTTCCTCCGGTGGAAAAATAAAGCCCCGGCAGCGCTGCATGTAATCCTCTACAACGCTGTCAGGCTGTTTTCCTAAAAACTGAATATTATTTTGGCCGCTAGCAGTTGCCAGTTGCCTAAGTGCCTTGGCCTCCCCGCCCTCACCAATCACCACCAGCGGCAACCCAAGCTGAACAAAAGCTCGAACCGTCAAATCGACTCGCTTGTAGGGCACAAACCTAGAAACCGTCAGGTAAAAGTCTTCGCGAGGCACTTGGGCATCGAATCGGTGAACTGAAACCGGCGGATAAATCACGCTGGCCGAGCGTCGGTAGGTTTTCTCAATGCGGCGAGCCACGTAGTGAGAATTGGCCACATAGACATCGACGCGATTAGCGCTAGCAACGTCCCACAGCCGCATGTAGTGCAAAATGGCGCGAGTCAGCCAGCTTTTGGGGCCTTGGGTCAAGTTTGCCTGCCGTAAATACTGATGCTGAAGCTCCCAGCCATAGCGCAGCGGCGTATGCACATAGCTAATATGGAGCTGGTCGGGCCGAGTCAGAACGCCTTTGGCAACCGCATGATGGCTAGAGATAATTAGGTCGTAGCCAGATAAGTCGAACTGCTCTACGGCCAGCGGCATCAGCGGCAGATAGTTGCGAAAATGCTTTTGAGCAAATGGCAACGACTGAATAAACGAAGAAGTCACCGGCTTGTGCTGAATAAAATCGCGCTGCGACTGCGGTAGAAAATCGACCAAGCTGTACAAGTCCGCATTGGGATATACCCTAAGAATTTGCTCGACCACCTTCTCCGATCCAGCATGGCTTGTAAACCATTCATGCACAATCGCAATTTTTCTCATTGTCTTTGACGCCACTCTCATGCTGATTTGGAGAACTCAAACCTTAAACGCGAACGTAGCGAGCCTGCGCTACCGATGTCTGCTGCCTCTCCAGTATTTAGCCCGTAAAGGAGTGGCCCAGACAATCTACGGGAGCGCAGATTCAGTCAAGCTAACGCCGCCCTAAACCAGGGCTATTTCATTTGCAGAGATAGCTTGATAGGTTAGGGACTGAAAACCCGAT
>QBMC01000004.1 GCA_003242035.1 Nodosilinea foveolarum
ATCGGGTTTTCAGTCCCTAACCTATCAAGCTATCTCTGCAAATGAAATAGCCCTGCTTTTCAACCAGTCACTTTAATCTGTCGCCCTCGACGAATTACGTCTTAGGCTGTTCGTCTTCAGGGATATCGCCAGGGGTTTCGACGTACATCTCCGGTTCAATAGCATAGTTGTTGGTTAGACCCTCGTTACTAGTGGTATAGCCGCCTGTAGTTTCCACCTCGCCTTCTTCGTTTTTGGGCGTTGTCTTGTAGTCCTCACCTTCTCGTTCTTTACGGGCGGCGGTTTCTGCTGGGACAATGCCTCTATCGAAGTTGTCTTCATCAACGCCAGCGTCTTTACGGGTAGGCATGGTGTTTTCTCTCCTAAATGTTTTTTCATTAAACGGGTATCTGTCAAAAGTAGTATGACGGCGCTAGATATTCTCAACATCTAGCCAAAGAAATAGAGGCGGCAGAGCCGAAACATTTCTTTAGGTAAGAGAAGACAATAGTCGTTAAATAGGCGCTTCGCTAGCGGTTAGCTGCGGTTTTCGGCGTTAATCACGTCTAGGATATCTTGTGCACCTTGCCCTCTCAGTCTGGTGGCTAGTTCGATGCCCATGCTTTCGGCGTCTTGCGGCGATCCGGTTACGGTGTCTTTGATGAGCTGTTGACCGTCTAAGCTAGCGACAATACCCGTAAGCGTTAGGGTGTCTCCTTCAATGTCGGTATTGACGCCAATTGGCACCTGACAGCCCCCTTCTAATTCACGCAGGAAAGCTCGTTCTGCGTAGCAGCGCTGAGCGGTGGGTTCGTGCTCCAATACTTTCAAAAGAGACAAAATATCGTTGTCTTGAGCGCGGCATTCGATACCGAGTGCCCCCTGTCCGACAGCGTGAAGGGAGATTTCTGGTGGGAGAAGTTGGTGGATGCGATCGCTCATATCTAACCGATTCAAACCAGCAGCAGCTAGGACAATGGCATCGTACTCGCCTTCGTCTAGCTTGCGCAGCCGGGTGTTGACGTTGCCGCGAATATCCTTAAACTTGAAGTGAGGAAAATGGTGGCGGAGCTGAGCCAATCGTCGTAAAGAGGAGGTGCCGATGACTGCGCCTTCTGGCAGCGTATCGAGCATTTTGTCTTTGTGCTTTTTATGTACCACCATCGCGTCGGCAGGATCTTCGCGCTCGGTGATGCAGCCTAGCATGAGACCTTCGGGTAGATTCGTGGGCAAATCTTTGAGCGAATGCACTGCAAAGTCGATGTCGCCGCTGAGCATGTCGTCTTCTAGCTCTTGGGTAAAGAGACCTTTATCGCCAATTTTGGAGAGGGCGACATCTAGAATTTTGTCTCCTTGGGTTTCCATCGTAGACACTTCGAAGGTGATGTCTGGGTAATGACGGCTTAGCTCGGCCTGCACCCAGTGGGTTTGTACCAGGGCGAGCTGACTTTTGCGGGAACCGATGCGAACAGTACGAGTGGCAACGTTGGAAGACATACGACGACGGGCATTTGCTATGGTGATCTAGCTGAAAACAGCGCAAGATCACAAGCCTACCGCAATTAGAGCTTGCTTTGAAGCCGCTATCCGGCGTTGTGCCTATGGTTCCGCTAATCCTACTGTCAACTTGTCCGTCTACCGCTATGGAAGCGCGGACAAACCCCGTTCATACCGGACTTTCGATAGAACGTAACGTTCTGCAAACAAGCGTAAACTTGCCGCGATACAAAGCACTAGTAAGGTCAGTTTCGCGGGCCGTGCTGGTTTGCGGTTTGTCTGGTGCGGCCTTTAGCGTGACGCTGTTAGCCGGAGTGGATCTGAGTAAAGTGAGGGCGGGAAATTTTGAAATCAGTTTGCGGGGAGAGGTGGCGATCGCCCAGCAAGTCGATCCCAAAGTTCGCCAAGAGTTCCTTTCCGATCCGCTGACCACCCAACCTCGCGATCCGCTACTGCCCGTCATTACAGGAAACAGACCCCTCAGGCCGCTAGAGCTTCGAGCGCTCAGAGACAATTTGGATCTGCTCCACCAGCTAGCCCAGGAGCAGCTTGCCGCCGGTCAAATAGATGAGGCGTTTGCGTCACTGCTCAGAGAAATTCGACTGCGGCGGGTGCTGGGGCCAGTGGCGGAGTTTAACACGCTCACCCCAGTCGCCGAGCTAGCCTGGGAGCAGCAGCGGTCGTCAGAAGTGCAGTTGCTAACGCTGAGGATGCGCGAGATTTGGGCGGCGGTTCAGGCCGAGCTTGCCAGTGCTGAGGAAACGAATGCTGAAAATAAGGCTGCTGAAGAGGCAGACACAGAAGCTTCCTTACTTGAGGCGAGCGCGGAGCCAGATATTGTGGTTTTGAGTGCGATCGCCCAAACGTTCATAGATCTTAGAGACACCGATAATGCAGTTGCGGTCTATCGCCAAATTATTGACTCGCTGGTAGCTGAAGGCTCAGACCCAACCGCCGTTCAGCGCGGACTTGCGGCCTATCACCTGGACTGGTTTCAGTTTGCTGATGCGGCTGATATTTATCTGGTGCTGCTGGAATCTGCGAGAGGTCAGGGCAATCAGACTTTAGAGGTTGAGTACTTGGAGCAGCTAGTTTATAGCTATCAGCAGGCGAACTCGCTGGAGAACGCGGCGCGGGCGCAGACGGATTTGGTTGGGCTGTATCAAGCGATGGGGGAGGAGCAACTGTTGCCGGAGTTGCTCCTGGCGATCGCTCAAAACTATCGGGCGTTGAATTGGACAAATGACGCGATCGCCTACTACCGCTCGGCCTATAGTGCGGCTCAGCGGTTCGAGCAGTTCAGCATTTCGGCGCAGGTTTTGCAAGATTTGGGCGGGGTGTATCGGGCGATCGCGCTGACGGACGAGGCGCTGGTGGCCTATAACCTGCTGGTGCCGGTAGAGCGGCAGGCATACAACGATTACGGGATTATGAATGCCTACGACGATATTGGCCAGCTAGAGCAGAGCAAGGGCAATTCGGCTGAGGCTTTACAGGCGTTTGAGCAGGCGCTGGCGATCGCCAATCGGTTGGGCCTAGACGAAGCCTACTTTATTAATCAGATTGAGTCGATCACGCAGCCGGAGCCAACAGCGCCAGTCCCGTAGGATAACCTCACAACTTTATCGGTTGTAAAAAGCGGGAGAGCCTCGGTAAATGCGATCGCGCTGTACGTGAGAGAGTCTTGACTGGTCTCCTTGAAGCGTGTGATCGTACCCGGTAGCTTCATCAAGAGAAAAGTCGTCTTCTAGCCCAGCAAAGGGCTGTATAAAGGTGTGGCTAGGGCGGTCGTAGGTGAGCACAGAGCCGTCTTCGATGTTGTAGATCCAGCCGTGAAGTTGGACATCGTTACGGTGGAGGTGTGATCGCACAGAAGGATAGGTCTTTAAGTTGTCAATTTGCGTGAGTACATTCTCAGCGACAAGCGTTGCTAACTTGTCTTTTTCGTCTAGGTGTCCGTAATGATCTTCTACCAGCTCACGCGTCGCCTCAGTATGCTTTAGCCAGTTGTACACCAGCGGCATTTTAGCGGCGAGTTCGCCCACCTGCAACAGCCCTTTCATAGCGCCGCAGCCTGTATGTCCGCAGACAACAATATGTTGAATATTCAGTGATTTGACAGCGTACTCAATGGTTGCGCCCTCGCCGCCGTTAGTCGAGCCGTAGGGCGGAATAATGTTGCCAGCGTTGCGAATGACGAACAAATCGCCTAGTTTAGATTGGGTCATTAGCTCTGGCTGTACCCGCGAGTCTGAGCAGGTAATGAACAAAACCCGAGGGTGCTGACCGTGCGACAGTTCCTTTAACAGCTCTTTGTGACCAAGAACGTAACCGCTCTGAAATTCTCGCAGCCCTTTAATAATGTCCTTCATGGCTTTGTATTCACCTAACGTGCAGGCGTTTCAATGAGGTTATTAGCGCGCTTTCTCTCAGCGCCTTTTATTAGATTCTCATGTTTGGGCATTTTCAAACCGAAGGATTGCTAATCGGAGACATTCTCTTAGCTTCTGTCTCTTCGAGCGCTTCGCCTAAAATTTGACCAGACGAACGCAAAGCGGGCGTGTTGAAGTCGATAACCGCCTGCTGCTGTGCTTCTTCTTGAGCCGCGATCGCCGCATTCGTCTCATCCAGCAATTGCCAGACCGCTCGCATCATTTCCTCAGTGCCCTGCCGACTGACTGCCGACACGCGAAACACCTTTTCGCCACCGTTAACTTTTGCTAGCCGAGCCGCAATCTCATCAACCTCTTCTTCTAGCAGCGCGTCTATTTTATTAATCGCCAATAGCTGAGGCCGCCCAGACAAATCGTGACCGTAGGCCGACAGCTCTTGCTGAATCGTTTGGTAGTCAACGACTGGATCAATCGCGGTGCCATCGATCAGGTGCAGTAATAGCTTCGTACGCTCAATGTGGCGCAAAAAGTCGTGGCCGAGTCCCTGGCCTTGGTGTGCGCCCTCAATTAGTCCGGGAATATCGGCGAAGACAGTGCCGTCGCCGGTAGGCTTTCGGACGACGCCCAGATTGGGTACTAGCGTAGTAAAGGGATAGTCAGCAATTTTAGGCTTAGCTGAAGAGAGCGTGGAGATCATCGTCGATTTGCCCGCGTTGGGCAGACCAATGATGCCGACTTCCGCCAGCAGCTTTAGCTCCAGGCGAATGTTGCGAATAGCGCCGGGTGCGCCCGGTTGTGAATGCTCAGGGGCGCGGTTGCGGTTACTCAGATAATGCCGATTGCCTAGACCGCCCTTGCCGCCGGGTGCGATCACTAGCTGCTGCCCCGGTTCGGTTAAGTCGCCCAAAAGACTACCCGGCGAATCGGTCGAGTCATCAGGATTGCTGGCGGTCTTGGGGATGGGCTGGCCAGTCGCTTCATCGACAGTGCCTAAGTCGTAGACCAACGTACCGCAGGGTACTTCAATAATCAGGTCTTCGCCGTTTGCGCCGGTTCGATTGCTAGGACCGCCTTTGCCGCCGTCTTTAGCTTTAAATCGGTGCGCGTAGCGGAAGTCTAACAGGGTTTGCAAGTTGCTGTCGGCTACGAGAGTAACTGATCCGCCTTTGCCGCCGGTTCCCCCAGAAGGGCCACCAGCAGGGACAAATTTTTCTCGACGAAAGGCCGTCAGCCCATCGCCGCCGCTGCCGCCTTCTACTTCAATTTCTGCTTGGTCTATAAATTGCATGTCCCTATTCTACCGTCTCTATACTCACTGGCTTACTATCGGCGATCGCCGCTCGAACCTTCTGAGCCAATTCGCGGTCTTCTCTATGCTTTGCAGTAATCGAGTTAAAGCGCTGCGGAGTTAGTCCATTTTCGTCGGCCAGCTCGCTAGCGGTGTTGCAGTAACTGACTAATATCCGCTGCAAGGATACCTGATCTTCTGCGGCAACGTCGGGCATGTTTTCGACTTCGCTGGTTAAACAGCTTAAGCGATTGTCTACCAAGCTGACCTCGCTGTTGGCGGCGGCTAGCACGTCGCTGGCTTCTTCGTAAGCGGCCTTGCGCAAGGGTTCGATGGCAACTACAACGTTCGCGTAGTTAGCGATGTCTTCATCGGTGGTGAGAGTGGCTTCTTGGGCCTGAGCGGGCGATCGCCCCATCGCAGCGACTAGCTGAACCGCGCAAAGTGACCCTAGTGCGAGCGCTAGCCAAAAGCGAAGGCGATGTTGATATCCAGTGCGGCTTGAAGACATAGCAACTCGTGTCTATAGATACAGATGATTTTTAAAGGCGGTGCTGGTTAAAGTAACCCTCTGCATATTCTAGAGGAGCCGCGACCGCTTACTGAAACTTAGCCGCTAAAAAAACGGTAAAAGGCTTAGAAACAGCCTGCAATTTCTACCATCTTGGTTTGTAACGTAATTTCATCGGGTGCGCCGCGCTTTAAAGCGAATTCTAAATCGAGGAGTAAGGTAAGCGCTTTTTCTAGCTGAGCGGGCGATCGCCCTCTAACCTGCTTTTGCAAAATATAAACCCGCTTAGGATTGCTAATCTCAGCCGCTTTCGCAATTACTCGCACATCCCGCTCGCCTTCCGACTCTAAAAGGCTCACCCAAAGCCAGCGCCGGAACTGCCCGACCAGTGTGGCAACTACCCGCAGCGCGTGCTCATTATTAGCTAACAAATCGCTGGCCAAGCTTAGCGCCTGAGCCGTTTTCCCATCAATCAACGCTTCTGAAAGCTGAAAACTGGTTTGCGTACTCACCGTCACCAATCGCGTGACGATTTCGGGGGGCAGCGGCTCCGTTTTAACGTTGCCTTTTGCACTCCAATACAGACTCAGTTTTTCTAGCTCGTTGTACAGTCTGCGCGTGTCGCTGCCGACAGCATCAGCTAATAGCATCGCCGACTGTGGTTTGAGCTGTAGGCCCACCTCTTGAGCAACCCGCTTGATCTGAGAAAGAATTTGGTCGGTCTGCCAGGGTGCAATCGAGGCAAATTCCTTAATCTCCGCATACTTCTTTAGGAGCTTGGTGGACTTCAGCCGTCCGTCTGGCTTGTTTGTACTCGTTAATAGCAGTACCGCTGTGTCTGGCACTAGGGGAAGGGTGCGCGACATTTCGGTCATCACTTCCTCTGAACAGCGCTGGCCTAAAGTCGTGTTGGCTAACAGCACGAACCGTTTACCCATGCCAAAAGGCGGCGTCATGGCCTGGTTGAGTGCCTGCATGGGAGCATCGGCGCTTTCTGGGGCAATGCGGTCGTAGTTGAAGCTGGCCCAGTCGGGATCGAGGGTGCGATCGCGCAGCGAGGCCACCGCTTTCTTAAGACGAAACTCATCATCTCCCCAAAAATAGTAGATCGGCATATCACGTACTCGATAGAAAGTCAACAGTCAATAGTAGATTTTTATTTTCTGAGAAATTATGTTACATTGGTTTACATAAGTCCACAGAGGCTACATATGACAACTGCAATTTTAGATGCTCTCATCGTGATTGCTGGCGTGGCTGCGCTAGCGAGTGGCGCGGCTAGACCCGCTCCCGAAGCTGTTTGCATTCCTGTTCGTAGCGACGATGGCCGCGATCGCAGCCGAGAAACCCGCCGCTAGCGCGATTTTTTTGACTGTCTAGCGCGAGTTATCTCGCGGTTACTGCAAAGTAATTTTACGCAGAGGCGTCCGTTTTAATTGATGGGCGCTTTTTGTATGTCTGCGGTTTGTCGACCCTTTAGCGATTAAAAACAAAAGACTAAAGATAGAGAAAACCCGCTATGTTTCCATTATTTGATAGACTTTCTTCTATATAAGATAAATCACTTCTCTAAGATACTGCGAATAAGAACAGAAGGAAGTCCCCGTGATTCATGCAACGCTCCATCAACTCAAGGTATTCGAAGCGACGGCTCGACATGGGAGTTTTACCCGCGCTGCTGAGGAACTTTACCTGACGCAGCCTACTGTGTCTATTCAGGTAAAGCAGCTAACTAAGGCCGTTGGCTTGCCGCTGTTTGAGCAAATTGGTAAGCGGCTGTACTTAACGGAAGCTGGGCAAAAGCTGCTGGCAACCTGCCAGGAAATATTTAATGGGCTAGAGCAGTTTGAGATGTCGGTGGCTGATATTAAAGGCATGAAGCAGGGGCAGCTAAAGCTAGCGGTCATCACCACGGCCAAGTATTTTGTGCCTCGACTGCTGGGGCCTTTTTGTCAGCGCTATCCCGGTATTGATATTTCGCTCAAGGTAACGAACCATCAGCGAATTCAGGAGAGCATGTCCACGAATGAGGACGATCTGTACATTATCAGTCAGACGCCTGAGCAGCCGGATTTGACGATTCATCCCTTTTTGGAGAATCCGCTGATTGTATTAGGGCCGACGGGTCATCCTTTAGCGCATCAGCAAAATGTCCCTATCGACAAGCTGAACGATGAGCAGTTTATTATGCGTGAGCCGGGGTCGGGGACGCGTAAGGCGGTGGAGAAAATTTTTGGCGATAACGATATAAAGGTGAAGGTGCGGCTGGAGCTAGGGAGCAATGAAGCGATTAAGCAGGCGATCGCCGGAGGTCTCGGCATCTCTGTTCTCTCACAACACACCATTATTTCTGAAGGCACCACGGGTGAATTTGCCATTCTCGACATTGAAGGCTTTCCGATTGAGCGCCATTGGTACGTAGGCCATTTGGCTGGAAAGCAGCTTTCGGTGGTGGCTGAAACCTTTTTGAATTATCTCCTCGAAGAAAGTCCAGCCATGGCGAAGAAGCTATTACCAGGATTAGGCGCGGCGGCGCTAATCGCAGAGCCAGAGAAGGCGATCTCTAAGGCATAGTGCAGCGTCAAATTTGCGCTTGATAGAGCACTTTACGCCTGACTTAAAACTATCCCGCAGACTGTTTCAGCGCTTCGAGCACTTTGTCGTGAATTTCGCCGTTGCTAACGACAACGCCAGTAGTCGAGAGTCTGGCTGCTTTCGAAAAGTCCAGCTTTTTACCGTGCATGTCAGTAACGCGTCCGCCTGCTTCTTCTACAACAATTACGCCCGCCGCATGATCCCAAATTTTCTCCTGGTAGCCTGGATACTTGGGAGACGGCAGACGCAAATAAAGCACTGCATTGCCTGAGGCGACTGCGCCATATTTGGCCTGAGAGTCCATCCGCATAGAATCGGCGGTGACACCTGCGGCTTTGGCGATCGCACCCTGCAAACCTTGATCACCATGCCCAGACTCCACGCTTTCGACAAAGCGAAAATGCTCAGCATCCGAAGAATCGGTGACCCTAATGGGTTCTGGACTGCCACCGTCCAAGGTTTGCATCGTCGCCCCTTCGCCGCGCACGGCTACGAACAATAGCCCGGTTTTATCGCCTAGCGTCAGCGCTGGGCAGGCTAGCACCCCAACTTTAATTTCGCCGTCTGCAATCAGCGCTAGCGCAACGGCGTATTGGTCTTTGCGCAAAAAGCCTTTGGTGCCGTCAATCGGGTCAAGCGTCCAGTAGCGGTCGGCGACTTCCCCGTTACCATGATCGATCCACTGGGCGACCTGTTCGGGTGTGGCATCGCCAGTGACCTGTTTTACGTAGTCTGTTACCTGCTGTAACTGCTCCGCCATTTCAGGCGTTTTTAGCTCGCCCGCGTCTTCTTCGCCAACGACCGGATCGTGAGGAAAGGACTCGGCTAGCGCTTTACAAACGACGGCCTGAGCGCCAAAGTCTGCGACCGTTACGGGAGACTTATCTTTTTTTTCGATAGCTTCTGGCACCATGGTTTGCCGGACTTGCTCGCACACTTTAGCTGCCGCCATTGCCGCCGCGATCGCTATTTCCTTTTCCTGCTCAAACGCCATCCGAATTCTCCTCAAAGTCAAAATAATGCTACAGGCAAGGGGCTACTCTTTCAGTGACCTGGCCCAAGCCCACCACAGTTTACTAGGCGATCGCCCTGCTTCCGGGGACGACTGCTGATGGCTTGCTTACAAATCACTCGCCGCCGCTTCGTCATCAGTCATGCGGTAAACCTGGGTCCAATCTCGAGTGCCCCAGTGTTGGCAGGCAAAAGACGCAACTCTGCTAGCCTTCAGCAGGGCTTCTTCGAAGGTATGGGTCAGATAAAAGTGGCAAAACGCGCCGTGAAAAATATCGCCAGCCCCCAGTGTGTCTACGGCTTTGATTTGAGGAACCTCTAGCGTTTTGCGCTCTGCTTCGTCTAGGTACTCGATGGGCTGATGGCCCCGAGTGATAGCGATTTGAGGAACGTCTAAATGGCTCAAGTAAGCGAAGACGCTATCTAGGGTCTGACAGTCGGGTGGCCAGAAATTAGCCGATGCAACTACGACATCGGCGATCGCTAGCACCGTCTCAAACTGGGGTTTCCAACTGCCTGCATCTACCACGACCGGAATCTGTCTAGCTTTGGCCCACTGCGCAATCTGAGCACTGGCGGCCATTTGATGCCCGTCTATCAAAACGACGCTGACGCCTGCTAAAACATCGGGTGACTGAGTAGCCTGAACCTGTAGATCTTTGACATCGCGGGCGATCACGGCGCGATCGCCCGTCTCCTTCGACACCACAATAGAAGAAACCGGCGGCGGCTCCATCCAATTTTCGTCCAGCTCGCAAAGGGTAACGCCCTGTCCGCGTAAATCCTTTCGTAGCAGCGTCGTTAGCGGATGTCCGCCAATCACCGACAGGAGTGAAGCCTTATTTCGAGTCGAACCGCCTAGCTGAGCAAACGCAACCGCCGCATTCGTTGCAGGGCCACCCGCGACTAGCAAACTTTGGTCGGCAACCACTTTTTCATTCGCGGCGGGCGGGTGGTCGGCCTGATAGAAACAATCGAGCGTGGTGAGTCCAACAAAAAGTCCGTGCTTTTTGGCCATCGTGGTTTGTGCCTGCGTTTACGTCTGCCTGTGAGATCTCTACCCGCGAGATAGGCGAAAGAGCGATCGCTTGCTACGGTAGGATCTAAATTTCAATATAAAGCCTTGGGTTGCGGATGCCGGTGACAAATTTGACAATAGCGGCGGTGGAAGAAGATAGCTTTGCGTCCGGCATCCTTTATTTAGTGGGTACACCGATTGGCAACTTGGAGGATATGACCTTTCGAGCGGTTAGAGTGCTCAAAGAGGCAGACATGATTGCGGCTGAAGATACCCGGCATACGGGTAAGCTGCTTCAGCATTTTCAAATTGAAACGCCGCAGATTAGCTACCACGACCACAATACGCAGCAGCGGATTCCTCAGCTAATTGAGCGGTTGCAAAAGGGAGCGGCGATCGCCCTAGTCACCGACGCTGGAATGCCAGGAATCTCCGATCCGGGCTACGAATTGGTCTGTGCCTGTGTAGCTAAGCAAATTACGGTGGTGCCGATTCCAGGGCCTTCGGCGGTGGTGACAGCGATCGCGGCTGCGGGATTACCGTGCGATCGCTTTGTCTTCGAAGGCTTTTTGCCCAGCAAAGGCAAGTCTAGAAAAGAACGCATCGAAGCGCTACGCTCAGAGCCTCGCACCGTAGTTTTGTACGAAAGTCCTCACCGGCTGATCAAGACGCTGACAGAGCTAGGCGCGGTTCTCTCTTTGGCGCGTCCAATTACGCTAGCGAGGGAGCTGACAAAGCGGTATGAGGAGTTTTGGCGGGGGACGATTGGGGAGGCGCTGGCGCACTATGAGACTGTGGTGCCTAAAGGTGAGTTTACGGTGGCGATCGCCCCTACTCCGCAAACCGCTACTACTCTCTCAGAAGCTGAAATCATTACCGAGCTAAAAAATCTGATTGCTCAAGGCATCTCTCGAACAGAAGCCAGTAAAAGAATTGCACAACGCACTACGCTCTCTAAGCGCGACATCTATCAAATCTCGATAGAAGTAGATATCTATAGCGTTCTACAAAACAAAAGCGGCAAAGAAGAACTGTTGGACTAAATAAACCTAGTTTTAGCTTCACTAACACTTAGAGATTCTGTAAACCATATGACTGACGTACCACTCATGGTGCGACTTTTGATTAGATTCGTAGAAGATACGACAGGTTAATCGCCACAACTTTCACATGAATCTTGTCAGACAATGCCAGGAGATCGACCCGCTTTCTTAATCCATACTTAGTCTCTGTCAGTTGCGAATTTCGTAAGATGATGTAGCCTTGTGCAGTTTGTCTTTACTACAGATTCCGAAAACCCGTTAAAAAAAACAAGTTTTAAGCATTTTTGGCTTTGCCTCAAACACTATGACTCTCAGCGAAAAGACTCATCTGAACCTTATTAGCTCTCCTATGCAGGCAGTTGAAGCCATTCAGTTAGCAGTTGATAATCTGATTATTTTAGACTTTGACGAAACGCTGTTTTTGCGAAATTCTACTGAAGCATATTTAGATGCTATTTACCCGCGTCCGCTGGGTGCCGTTTACCTCCTGGCGGCTAAGCTCATTCGCCCCTGGCGGTGGTTACCCGCACATCTGAAAGCAGACACTCTTTCAAAGGATTGGTTGCTCGTTTTGGGGGCAACGCTGCTGTTTCCCTGGACGCTTTTGGTCTGGCGATTTAAGGCTAAACAACTGGCACAGGCGTATTGGAATCAGCCCTTAGTCGAGGCGATCGCTCGCAATCCCAAGGCGCGAATAGTGGTTGCCACCTTAGGATTTGACTGCGTGGTCAATCCGCTGCTGAAGCATTTGCCACCGGCGATCGCGCTAAAAGTCGAGCACGACGCCATTACCTGCCGCTTTTGGCAAGGCGCAGCAGATCGGGCTAAAGGCAAGCTAAAAATGGTATCCGCAGTCGTGGGAAAGACTGCGCTGGCTGAAGCGGTGGTTGTGACGGATTCTTTGACCGATGCGCCTTTGCTAACGGCTGCGAAAACGCCTTGCCTAGTCGTGTGGCCAGATGCTAAGTATGTGCCCGCGATGGCAGAGTTTTTTGGAGCGATCGCGACGCTACGAGCAAAGGCTCAAAAGCCTAGTTGGATTGATTAAAGTGTGCGTTCGATGCGACCATGCGATCGCTGTGCATCGCTAACGCAATCATCATAGACGACAGTCACTGTAAGATTCACTCAAAACAACTTGACAAAAAGTTCTCTTTTTGAGAACATATACATATTATAAATTGAGGTTCTGCTAGCGAATTCGTAAATTCTCAATGCAGATTTATAGGAAAAAATATGAACATCAAAATACTTTATGCAAATCATTTCGAGAAAGCAATTAAAGTCTTTTGCTACAAGTCATAGAGATGCTAGCCAAGCTCTAGACGATTGGTACAAATTAGCGAACTCCGCAAAGTGGCAAAACTTTAGCGAACTTAGAGAAAAGATCGGAGGTGCAGACGTTGCTGGCAAGTTTACTATTTTCAACATCAAAGGAAATAAGTACCGTTTGATTGTCGATATACAGTATCAGAAGCAACTAATCTACGTTAAATATGTTTTAACTCACGATGAATATGACAAAGATGAGTGGAAGCGCGACCCCTACTATAAATAGAGACTCCTATCGTGATGTGATTACGACCTACTTACCTTTGCCTATAAGGACAGAGGCAGATAATGAAAGGGCGCTCTCTCAGGTAGAGTGCTTGATGGGTCAAGACTCGCTAACTGCGGCTGAGGGGGACCTTTTAGACCTGCTAGTTCAACTGATTGAACATTTTGAGGAAGCGCACTACGCCTTTCCTCCTGAGATGCAAAGTACGCCCCTGAGCATGCTTAAATTTCTAATGGAAAGCAACGATCTCAAGCAAGTAGACCTGATCGGCATTATCGGATCCAAAGGCGTTGTCTCAGAGGTCATCAACGGAAAAAGGGGACTTAGTAAAAAGATGGCGATCGCGCTAGGTGAACGGTTCAACGTTGATGCAGGCTTATTTTTAGCATGAACAGTTCCTTATAAAAAGCATGAACCTTTCCATTTCTTCTGCACAAACGACATTTTCCGAAAGCGCCGCTACGGTCTAGATGCCTCGTTCTAGGTGGACGAATATTCGGTGACTCACTCAGCAGTTTCGTACGAAATGCAAAAACCCAAATAAAAAAGCAGAGCTAATACCCTGCTTTCCTATCGAAACCATCACAAATTCGGTCTGAGAGTTAGCCTAGAGCGGCTGCACCACCCACCACTTCCAAAATCTCCTGAGTAATCGCGGCCTGACGCGCTTTGTTGTAAGACAACGTTAGCGACTTCATCAGGTCTTTGGCGTTTTCGCTGGCGCTGTTCATTGCGGTCATTCGAGACGCGAGTTCGCTAGCTGCCGACTCCTGCATGGCTCTCAAAATTTGGTTGTTGAGATACAGCGGAAGCAGAGCGTCGAGAATCTGAGCCGGGTCTTGCTCAAAGAGCATGTCCTTAGGAAATTCGGTCATGGCAGCTTCGGGAGCGGCTTCACGCTCAACGGCCAAACGACCATCGCGGCTAGTGAGACGGAAAATCTCGTCGTCTTGCGCTTCCAAACCTTGAGGGTCTAAAGGCAACAAGGTTTGAGTGACCGGCTTATTGCTAACCAATGACAAAAAGCGGGTGTAAACTAGCTCGACTCTATCCACAGATTCCGAAAGGAACAAAGACAGTAGTTCGTCGGCAATAGTAGTGGCTTCGTCCGCTGTAGGAATTTGCTCTAAACCCGTGTATTTCGCTGCGACAGGTGCGCTGCGACGCTCAAAGTACTGGATAGCTTTGCGTCCGACTAGGACGTAAGTATATTCGAGACCTTCGGCCTGTAGCTCTTTGGCTCGGTTTTCAGCGCGGCGAATGACGTTGGCGTTATAGCCACCACATAGACCGCGATCGCCTGACACCACTAACAGCGCTACTTTCTGCGCGTCTCGCTGCTGCAACAGCGGCAGGTCGGTTGTATCTTCAAACTTCAAGCGGCTTTGCAACCCGTAAAGCACCTGAGCCAAACGGTCAGCAAAGGGGCGAGTCGCATTGACCTGAGCCTGCGCGCGGCGTACCTTTGCAGCGGCTACCAGGCGCATTGCTTCCGTAATTTTTCGCGTGTTTTTGACCGACTGGATGCGATTGCGAATCTGTTTTAAATTTGCCATAATTGGGTTCCTCTTCAGGCCACCAGCAATATCCTAATGATATTTCCAACGGCCCTAGATAATCATCTCCTACGCAGCTTTGAACGCCTGTTTGCTCTCACTAATTGCTTCTTCCAACAGCTTAGTCGCGTCGTCAGTTAGCTTTTGAGTGTTGTTAATCTCATCTACAAACGCTTTCTTGCTGGTGTTGATGTAGCCAATTAGCTCCTCAACGTAGTCAGCAACTTTATCAACTTCAATGTCGTCGAGCTTACCGTTGATACCCGCGTAGATAACCGCTACCTGCTCGGGCAAAGAGCGAGGAGAATACTGCTTTTGCTTTAGAATCTCGCGCAAGCGCTGACCGCGAGCAAGCTGGGCCTGCGTCGCTGGGTCTAAGTCAGAAGCAAACTGAGCAAACGCCTGAAGCTCGTCGAACTGGGCCAGCTCCAGCTTCACCTTACCCGCCACTTTCTTAATGGCCTTGGTTTGCGCCGCAGAGCCTACTCGGGATACCGAGATACCCGCGTTAATCGCAGGGCGCAGACCAGAGTTGAACAGGTCGGAAGAGAGGAAGATTTGACCGTCAGTAATCGAAATCACGTTGGTAGGGATGTAAGCCGATACGTCGCCTGCTTGGGTTTCAATAATCGGTAGCGCGGTCATGCTGCCTTCGCCCAATTCAGGACTGAGTTTAGCGGCCCGCTCTAGCAAACGCGAGTGGAGATAGAACACGTCGCCAGGATAAGCTTCGCGACCGGGCGGACGCTTGAGCAGCAAGGACATCTGACGATAAGCCTGAGCCTGCTTGGTCAAGTCATCATAGATAACCAGTGTCGCTCTGCCTTTATACATGAAGTACTCAGCGATTGAAGCGCCCGTGTAAGGAGCTAAGTACTGAAGGGCAGCAGGATAGTTAGCGTTTGCAGCAACGACAACGGTATAGTCCATTGCACCGCGCTCTTCTAGAACGCCAATTACTTGAGCAACAGAAGATGCTTTTTGACCAATGGCGACATAGACGCAAACAACGTCCTGGCCTGCCTGGTTAAGAATGGTGTCGATGGCGATCGCAGTCTTACCCGTCTGACGGTCGCCAATAATTAGCTCGCGCTGACCGCGACCGACCGGAATCATCGCGTCAATCGCGGTAATACCCGTCTGCAAAGGCTCGTATACCGATTTCCGGTCAATAATGCCAGGCGCAGGAGACTCAATCAGGCGAGTTTCGCTCGTGTTGATTTCGCCCTTCCCATCGAGGGGTTCGCCCAGCGTATTTACTACGCGGCCCAACATCGCATCGCCCACGGGGACAGCCGCAATCTTGCCGGTAGACTTTACCGTGCTGCCTTCTTGAATGCCTATGCCTGTACCCATTAGTACCGCACCGACGTTATCTTCTTCCAGGTTCAGTGCAATGCCTGTCGTGCCATCGTCGAACTCAAGAAGTTCGCCAGCCATCGTGTTGTCCAGGCCATAGATGCGGGCGATGCCGTCACCAATTTGGAGAACCGTACCAACGCTGTCCGCTTTTACTTCCTGGTCATACTGTTCTATCTGCTGCTGAATAATGCTGCTAATTTCATCTGGCTTGATGCTAACCATGAGGACTCGTACTCACTACCGATATAAACTACAAAAACTTTTAAATGCTCGTTCGTTAAACACTCGTAAAACAAGAGACGAGGCTTAAGACACGCCGAGCTGTAACCCAATGCGGCGAAGCTGTCCGCGAATGCTGGCGTCCAATACCTTAGAGCCAATTTTAACGATCACCCCACCAATCAAATCAGGATCGACCGTTGAGGCTAGCTCAACGGACTTCGCCTCAGTCATGTTCTGAACTTTTTGGCGCACCGTTTCTTTTTGCTCGTCGCTCAGCTCAACGGCGGAAATCACCTCAGCTAGCACCGTCTGCTTCAGCTCGCGCACCAAAGCCTGAAACGATTCAAAGATAGGCTGAACTAGCGCAATGCGGCCTTTGTCTACCAGCAGCATCATAAAGTTCTTCATCTGCGGGTTGGCATCGTCGCCTAGCACCTTGTTAATGACGCCTCTTTTCGCTTCTTTGTCAGCAATCGGATTTGCGAGAAAAGCAGAGAGTTCGTCCGATCCTTTCAACAGGTTCAAGAAGTCGCCTGCTGTCTGACTCAGCTCGTCAACGCTGTTTTTTGACTGGGCAATAGACAGAAGTGCTTGCGCATAGGGAGCCGCAACCTCTGAAGTAGCAATACTCATTGATAACTCTCCTAATCCTTTAGCTGGGCGATGCTTTGGTCAATTAGCTGGGACTGCTTGCCGTCGTTAAGGACTTGGGGTAGGCGCGATCGCACTTTCTCCATAGCCATTTCAGACACGCGCCGACGCAATTCCTGCATTACCTTCTCTTGCTGAGAGGTTAAATCTTGAGCCGCAGATGCCTTCAGGCGCTCCACGTCTTTTGCCGACTGATCCAACACTGCTTGACGAGCCACTTCTGCATTGGTCTTCGCGTCTGCCCTGATTTTCTCTGCTTCTTTTTTAGCCATTTGCAGCTTTTGCTGTTGCTCAGCCAAAGAAGACGCAGCCTTTTTCTGCCGCGCCTCCGCCTCTGTAATTGCTTTTTCAATCGCCTCACGACGCTCCTGGAGCTTACTGCCCAAAAAGTCGCGACCGAAGTAAAAAAGGACGCCAATAATGATGATCAGGTTAATCAGGTTCGTTTCGAGAATGTCGAAATTCAACCCAAATCCTTTTGTTTCAGAGGCCAGCAGCCCCAACGCTTCCGTGAACACTTTCGATACCTATACTGCTTCGTCTCTTGCCTTGTCTTGGTGTTAGGCCACTGAACCCAGCAGCTTGCCTAGAATCTGATCGCTCAAAGAATCAACTTTCTGCTCAAGCTGGCTCATCGCCGCTGCTTTTTGCTCGTCTAATTCTTTCTGCACCTGTTCGCGCTGAGCGGCAGCCTCTTGTTGAGCATCCGCCTGTTTTTGAGACGCAATTTGCTGAGCTTCGGCCTGAGCCTGCTCAATTACGCTACGCGCTGCCTTGCGGGTATCCGCCAAAGACTGCTCGTACTCAGTAGCCAGCTTCTCAGCTTTTGCCAAACGCTCCTGGGCATTTGCTTTGGTGCTTCTAACGTAAGCGTCGCGCTCGTCGATAGCATTCCCCAAAGGCTTATAAAAGATGGCATTGAGCACAGCCATCAAGATCAAAAACTGAATGGCCATCAAAGGCAGCGTGGCATCTAGGTCAAATAACCCGCCCGCTTCTTCGGTCGCTTCTACAGCTTCAACCGCTAGTAATGTCAGTCCCGTCCACATGATGTTTCTCTTAAATCTTGTTATTAACGCCTATTAACGCTCATCTGCACAGCGAAGTGGGGCCAAAGAACATGTCCTTAGCCCCACACTAGGCGCTATACAAAGGGGTTGGCAAACAAAAGTACGAGAGCAACCACAAGACCGTAGATAGTCAATGCTTCCATAAAGGCCAAGCTAAGCAGCAGGGTGCCGCGAATTTTGCCTTCTGCTTCGGGCTGGCGGGCGATACCTTCAACGGCTTGGCCAGCAGCATTACCCTGACCAATACCAGGGCCGATAGCCGCTAGACCAACAGCCAAAGCAGCCGCGATAACAGAGGCACTAGCAATAGTCGGATCCATGATGTTCTTCCTTTTAATATTAAACGTCGATCAAAGCTCTTCAGAAAACGTGGCTGTCTTAAATCAGCCGGATTAACTGAGAGCAAATAAGAGTGAGATTAATGAGAGTCTCTATCTCTCAAGTTCGTATTAATCGAAGACCGCTTAAAAAGTCTCTGATTCAACGCGTCTAAGTCAAAAATAGACTTACAAAAACAAACCTATTGCCTTTTTAGTGCCCTTCCATTGCTTCACCGATATAGGCAGCGGCTAAGGTCGCAAAAATCAATGCCTGGATTGCGCTAGTGAACAAACCCAGAACCATTACCGGCAAGGGGACAAATAAGGGGACAAGAAGGACAAGTACGGCAACCACTAGCTCGTCTGCCAGGATGTTTCCAAAAAGTCGGAAGCTGAGCGAGAGCGGCTTGGTGAAGTCCTCAAGAATGTTAATCGGTAGCAGGATGGGCGTAGGCTCGATGTACTTGGCAAAGTAGCCTAAGCCGCGCTTGCGGAAACCTGCGTAGAAATAGGCCAGTGAAGTCAACAGTGCCAGCGCAACGGTTGTATTAATGTCGTTAGTCGGTGCGGCTAGCTCGCCGCCTGGAATGTGGATCAGCTTCCAGGGAATGAGGGCGCCTGACCAGTTAGAGACAAAGATGAACAGGAAAAGCGTACCGACGAAAGGCACCCAGGGGCGATATTCTTTCTCACCAATTTGATCCTTAGCTAGGTCGCGAATGAAGTCTAGCGCGTACTCCATGAAGTTCTGAAGCCCCGATGGAATGCGCTCTATCTTACGGGTTGCTAGAAAAGCAACGCCTATCAGAAGGGCCGATACGAACCAGGAAACTATGAAGACCTGACCGTGGAGCTTCAATCCGCCGATGTGCCAGTAGTAGTGCTGACCCACTTCTAACTTGGCTAGAAGCGAAGGATTCAAGAGTTGAAAGGTGTTTAGCATCGCCGTTTGGAGTCTCTGTTATGTCTGCGTTGAAACGTTCTACTTCGAGGAACTACATTCAAAAAATGAGCGGTTGAGAACTGAAGCTGTAGCGATGATTACCGATTTTGGAGAGTCAATCGCTTTATGTTCGTCCTGGCTGCGGTAAGGCATACGTCCAAAGGACAAACGTAATGAGCGCTGCTTTGTAGGTTAGAAAGCCTAGAAAAACAGGCAGTACCGCTAGCTGATTCCACTGAGTGGCTACCACCAGTACGCCAATGAGAATAGCCAATCGTCCGCTGCTCGACTTAGGATTACTTCGACCGATACGGCCGACACTTCTTGCCAACATCCGCAAATACACCACGCCGGTACAGGCACCCAATAGATAGTTTAGTGCGATGTTGAGCGAATAAAAGTACCAGACAAAGCCAAATATTACGAGACTAAAAGCAATCGTTAGCTGAAGTAAGTCTTGCTGTAGCTTGTAATAATCTTCCATGGCCGTCTCAGAGGGCGGCGGCAGGATTATTTCAGGCTTGGTCGGCTCTATCTCAAGAACTGATTGCTCAATGTCTGAGGGAGAGTCGGCCGGTACGGTTGGAGTCTCGATGGGTCCTTGGGCAGATGTTTCTTGAGCGAAAGTCACAGTTGCAGAACGCGGAGAAAAGTTCGTCAAACCAGTCGGTTATGGGCAGCGTTAACTGCGTCAAACCAAGGGCAATCATATCACGGCAATAATACTTATAAAAAAAGTTTTGGCCGCAGTAGCATGGGCTACTGCTCGACAGGTGTGAGCATAATTAGCTGCTTGGACTGGAGAACTCGCACCCCTTCTAAGTCCAATCCAGTGCCTTCTAATGCGGCAGATACTGTGCGATCGCCCTCACAATTCTGCATAAACGCAAACTCCTCATCGCTGAGCGAAACCACCTGATAGTCATAGTTGAAGAAGCTTTTGCTAGGCCAACCTTCAATACAGCGATGGCGTTCTGGGATGGCATTCATCAAGGTCTCGTCATTTTTCCAGTCGGTTTTTTCGAGCGGCGGTCGCGCCACAAAAAATTCGTAATGGGTCAGGTCTGGATCGAGCACTTCGATGAGGCGATAGCGATCGCGATCGGACAATTTGGCGGCCCTAGCCATCAAATCTGGCGCAGCCCCAACCAGCCGATTTAAGTCCCAGTACTGCGGATTTGAGAAACCCACAAAGTCTAATCCTGACGCCTCAACCAAATCGAACAGCGTGTTTACGTTGTAGTCGATCTCTTGTGGATGCACGTACATATCTGCAAAGCATTCGTCGCGCTTGTTCTCCATAGACCAGCGGGTTTCCTCGCGCTTTCTCAGTCGGTTTTGATCAGGCAGCGTAGAGAATAAGGTGCGGCCTATCTGTACGCCGTCTTTGTAGTCGCCGCGCTGGTTGCCTTGGAGAAGAGCGATCGCCTCTTGCGTTAGCTGAATCTCGAACCGCCCTAGCTCTGCATAGACGAAAATATGCAGAATCCCACCGGGCTTCAGCTTTTTAGCCAGCGCCTGAATGCCTCGAATCGGGTCCGGCATGTGGTGCAGTACGCCGACGCAATTGATTAAATCGAACTCACCCGGCACCTGTTCGACATCATATATAGAGAGATTGTGGAAGGTGACGCGATTTGCGCCGGAGCGCTGGCATCTTTCTGTAGCAACTGCGATCGCCCCCGCGCTCAAGTCAATCCCAATCACCTCAGCCTCGAAGTTCAAATGCACTAAATACTCCGTGCCTACCCCAGTTCCACAGCCCGCGTCTAGAATTCGAACTTTATCCGTTTGAGGTCTTCGCCCTGTGCAAAAACTATAGGCAGACGGCCAGTGCCAGCGCCAGTTGTAGCCAGGTGGAGCCTCATCTAGCATCGGCTCTGGCGGAAAAGGGTAGGTATCGTAAAGCTTGGCGACTGCCGAACTTACTGCTGTCTGAGAATCCGACTTAGCAACAGGACTTACCGCCGCGTCTGCCAGATTGCGAGCAGGATTAATAGGAGCTATCGAAGAGGGGTCAGCCATGCGCGATTATTCTCGACTTAAACTACTTACAAAATATTGATCTTGATCGTCATCTAGATCGTCTCACTAGCATCCCTTAGCCAGATGCCTTTGGCGAAACTCAACAAAATCAAACTTTATAAAACTTATCTCTACTCTCAGCAAGCGACAGCATCTTCTATGATTTCAAAAGAGAACTTTGCTCATTAAGAGAGAACTTTTCACCGGGATCACGACCTTTAGCTCTATCAATACGGTTCTTAACAATCAAGTATTGCCCTTTCCAAATCGTCCTACTCTGGAAAATACAGCTTTTAGGTAACGAGTCTAAAATTCTTATATAGGGAGTCTTCGAGAACTCATGACAGTGACAGCTAGCGGTGGCAGCTCTGTAGCACGGCCCCAACTCTATCAAACCTTGCCTGCCTCTACAATCGCTCAGGCAGAACAAAAAGACCGATACATAGAGCGCACCGAGCTAGGTGAACTCAAGACATTTTTCGATTCGGGTCTTCAGCGAATTCAAATTGCCCAAACCATTACTCGCTATTCCGAACTCATCGTCTCTCAGGCGGCTAACCGCATTTTCACCGGTGGGTCTGCTCTGGCCTATCTAGAAAAGCCAGACAGCACCGCCATGGAGAGAACGCGCGGCGGCGTTGTCCTAGACGAAAAGGAAGCTTCTAGATTAGGCACATCCACTTTTGTAGAGGGCAACTCGAATAAAGGCGGCGGCATCCTCGGCAGCATCCGTAACCTACTGGTCAACGATCCTGAAATTGGCACGGCCCCTTCCAACTTCAGGCCCATCAACGTTGCTCGCTACGGCCCTCGCAATATGCAAAAGTCCCTGCGGGACATGAGCTGGTTCTTGCGATATCTCACCTATGCCATCGTCGCTGGCGATCCCAACATCATTAAGGTGAACGTTCGCGGTCTGCGAGACATCATTGAGAATGCCTGCTCCACGCCAGCTACGCTAGTTGCCCTACAGACGATGCGCGGGGCTTCTATCGGCTACTTCGATGACGAAGGCACCAAGGACATCGTCCGTCAGTACTTCGACGTGATGCTCACTGAGTTTCGTGGCCCTACGCCTTCGAACAAGCTGCGCCAGCGTCAGTCTAAAGATGTTCAAGGACTAGAACTGCCTCAGATTTATTACAATGCTTCTGAGCGTCGGCCTAAGTACGCAATGAAGAACGGCCTCTCCTCTACGGAGAAAGACGAGGCGATTAGAGCCGCCTACCGTCAGGTCTTTGAGCGAGATATTAAACGCGAATTCTCTAAGTCGGTCTCTTATTTAGAGTCGAAGGTAAAGAACGGCGACATCTCCATGAAGGAGTTTATTCGCGGTTTGGCCAAGTCAGAGATTTACAGAAAAGAGTTTTACCAGCCGTTCATCAACAGTCGCGTTCTAGAGCTGGCTTTCCGGCATATCTTAGGTCGCGGGCCTAGCTCTCGTGAAGAAGTGCAGAAGTATTTCTCTATTATTTCTGAAGGCGGGTTGGCTGCACTAATTGATGCGTTGGTTGATTCTAATGAATACGCTGACTACTTTGGTGAAGAGACGGTTCCTTACATTCGCGGCTTGGGCCAAGAAGCGCAGGAGTGTCGCAACTGGGGCGCTCAGCAAGATCTACTGAAGTACAGTGCGCCCTATCGTAAGGTGCCTCAGTTTATTACGCTATTCGCTTCCTACGAGCAGCCGCTGCCCGACCAGCACGTGTATGGCTCTGGTAACGATCCGCTCGAAATTCAGTTCGGCGCCATCTTCCCTAAAGAGACTAAGGATTCTAGCGTTCGTCCGGCTCCGTTTAACAAAGATACCCGCCGCATTCTGATTCATCAGGGCGCAGGCATTGATAATCAGCTCAGCAATCCGGCTGCTAGGCCCAAAGCACCCGGTTCTTTGGGTGCCAAGGTGTTCAAAGGCTCCGAGCAGAGTACGCCGGTAATGATTGCGGCTGTTTATCGTCAGGTGTTTGGCCGGATGCCTTATGCGGGCCAAGAACTCAGTGTGCCGGAAAGCCGCTTAAACAATGGCGAAATTACCATCCGCGAGTTCGTTAAAGACGTTGCCAAGTCTGAGTCTTTCCGCAAGACCTACTGGACTTCTCTGTATGTGATGAAGGCCGTAGAGTACATTCATCGTCGGCTGTTGGGTCGGCCTACTTATGGCCGTCAGGAGACGAATAAATACTTCGATGTTTGCGCAAAACAGGGCTTCTATGCGCTGATTGACGCGATTATGGACTCAAAAGAGTACACGGAAGCTTTTGGGGAAGATACGGTGCCTTATGAGCGGTATTTGACGCCAGCAGGACAGGCAATGCGATCGCTTCGAGTTGGCTCTATTCAAGATACGGGCGCTCGCATCAAAGACAAGAGCACTGATCGCTTTATTGAGCTAGGTACAGTCTCAGAAAACCGCGCTCAGCCACAGGTTCAGCAGCGAGTCAATCAGGGCGTTACCGTTCAGCGAGAGCAGAGAAAAATCTTCAAGCTCACTACTACCGACAAGGTAACTGTGAAAACGGTTGCTCAGGCCGCTTATCGCCAGATCTTCGAAAGAGACATTGCGCCCTACGTTGTGGGAGCAGGTGAATTCTCAGAGCTAGAAAGCAAGCTAACCAACCAGGAAATCAACCTAAAGGAGTTTATCGAAGGCTTGGGCTACTCGAAACTCTACATCAAGGAGTTCTACGCGCCCTATCCCAACACGAAAGTGATTGAGCTAGGCACCAAGCATTTCTTGGGCCGCGCCCCTCAAGACCAGCTTGAGATTCGTAAGTACAACAAAATTCTGGCCGCAGAGGGCATTCGTGGCTTCATCAGAGCCATGGTCGATACGCCCGAGTACGCTCAGTACTTCGGTGAAGACACCGTGCCTTACCGCCGCTTCCCAACGTTGCCAGCCGCAAACTTCCCGAATACAGAAACGCTCTACAACCGTCTGACTAAGCAGACGAGCGATGTCTTGATTCCTAGCTTTGACCCCGTTAGTTCTCCCACGCCAGTTGAGAAGCTGCCGATGATGGCTAATGCGTTAGATAACTAAGTCTGCTAGCTCTCTTAGTCAGTAATCTTTGTGAGTAAGCGACACAGGGAGGATACGCACCCGCTGCATATTCTCCCTGTGCTTTGCTTCGTCTACCAATCTGTTCTTTCTATCTAACCCGTCCTCTGAACCTTCTATTTGTCCGGGTGCGTTCTTCAGACAAAACTGAGGAAAGTTATTACGAAATATTGCTGAAGCGCGAAGAAGGTTAGCAGAATACCGGAAAATATTTACGGAAGGTAGTTGAGCTAAACAAGATTAGCGCTTGCTCGAAGGTTCTTGCAAAAGCAGGACTTTTGGCTGTAGGACTCCGAACTGAGATCTTGTTTGCTTGCAAGCAGAATTAAAGTTTGAAAAGTTTTTACAGCAGGCCGTCCGTCAGCCGTCATACTATGTCCAAGGGCATATGGCTTAGCGCCTTATCGCCTATGGGCTATCTTTGAATGTCCTGACTAAAGCTCAACTATTTGATATTTGAAAGCCATGTAAATCCATTGAGTTGGACTTTATCTGGCCTATTCTTTCGGAGGAATCCATTAATGAGTATTGTCACGAAGTCAATCGTGAATGCCGACGCTGAGGCCCGTTACCTCAGCCCCGGCGAGCTAGACCGCATCAAAGGTTTTGTTACCTCTGGCGAACGTCGCGTACGGGTCGCTCAGGTTCTAACTGAGTCTCGCGAGCGCATCGTCAAGCAAGCGGGCGATCAGCTTTTCCAAAAGCGCCCTGACGTTGTTTCTCCCGGCGGCAACGCATACGGCGAAGAAATGACGGCTACTTGCCTGCGCGACATGGATTACTACTTGCGTCTGATCACTTACGGCGTAGTTGCAGGCGACGTTGCTCCGATCGAAGAAATCGGTTTGGTGGGTGCGCGTGAAATGTACAACTCTTTGGGCACATCCATTCCTGCAATGGCTGAGTCTATCCGCTGCATGAAGAGCGTTGCTGGCTCTATGATGTCGGGTGATGATGCGACTGAAGCCGCTGGTTACTTCGACTATGTTATCGGTGGTTTGCAGTAGATTCAAACCCGGATCTAGTCAAACCCAGATCTAGTTCAATAGCAAAAAAGACCCATCTAAGGAACACACCAATATGCAAGACGCAATTACTGCTGTAATTAATGCATCGGACGTTCAAGGTAAGTACCTCGATCAGTCCTCTATGGATAAGCTCAAAGCTTATTTCCAAACGGGTGAGCTGCGCGTTCGTGCGGCCACTTCTATCAGCGCCAACGCGGCTGAAATCGTGAAGGAAGCAGTAGCTAAATCCCTACTGTACTCTGACATCACCCGTCCGGGTGGCAACATGTACACGACTCGTCGCTATGCTGCCTGCATTCGCGACTTGGACTACTACTTGCGCTACTCTACCTACGCTATGTTGGCAGGCGATGCTTCCATTCTCGATGAGCGCGTGCTCAACGGTTTGAAAGAAACCTACAACTCCTTGGGCGTGCCTGTCGGCGCGACTGTCCAAGCGATTCAAGCGATGAAAGAAGTAACGGCTAGCCTAGTCGGCGCTGACGCTGGTAAAGAAATGGGCGTTTACTTCGACTACATCTGCTCTGGCCTTAGCTAGTCGCAGTTAGTTTGAGTTTCCTGTTTTAAGTGAAGCTGGCGTTTTTTATGCTCAGCCCTGGTGTTCTAGTTGATGACCAACTAGCCGATGGACTGACTGTAAAAGGCACTACCCGCTTTGCACCTTTTAGGACTTGTGGTTCGCCGCAGTCCACCTTTTCTGCCTAAAAGTCTGGGATGAGTGTTAGAAAATTGAGGGCTTGTTGGGACTGGCCGTAGGGTCAAAACATCCCTGAATGGCTTCGGTTAGCTAGCATTGATAGTTCAGACTTTTAGGTAGCATTTAGCAGATATGTTTAGCAGACAATGTCCGGCGAGTAATATTTAGCTGTGGTGCCTAGCTATACTTTGCTAACTGCTTTCATAGATACTTTGACAACTATCTTTGCCAAATACTTCGACGAATAGACTGTTGTTTGCTCACTGAGCCGATGAGCGAACGTTAAGTAAGTGAAATTGGGTTAAAGCCGCTCTTTAAGACTGCGAGATTTTAGGACTGACGGGACTTTTTGCCACGCCTGCCCTTTCAGAAAAAAGCAGATCCGTAAGCTATAAAGACCGATTTTCACGAGCAGTTTTAGACTGTAATCAGATTTTAATTTAGATACCCAAGAGGCCCTACTATGCGAATGTTCCGAGTGACTGCCTGCGTTCCTAGCCAAACTAGAATTCGAACTCAGCGCGAGCTGCAAAATACTTATTTCACCAAGTTAGTTCCCTACGACAACTGGTTTAAGGAGCAGCAGCGCATTCAAAAGATGGGCGGTACTATCGTTAAAGTGGAATTGGCGACCGGTCGCAAAGGGGCTAATACAGGTCTAGCATAGGCTAACCACAGAGAAGAAAACTAGGAAAAAAGGGCAGGAAGTTTCAACCTCCTGCCCTTTTTAGTTGGCATCAGGTCAATGCTCATTTAGTAATAGAAGACACAAAGGCCGCCGCCATCATTTGTGGGCTAAACGCATTGATGAAGTTATCTGAGTCCGATCCAGGTGAAAAAATCTTGCCGAGTGATGACCTCTGTGAGCAGTAATGCTACAAATCCGATCATCGCGAATCGACCGTTTATTCTTTCTGCATATCGGTTCCAGCCGAAGCTAGGATTCTCAGCGGTTGGTGGGGTCTCTACTGCGTCTGGCCTCGGGGAGGATGGGTTCTCGGCGATCGCCTGTTCGCTCGGGGGATGGGTCATAGGGATGAATGGGTGCTTTTGCTTACTTATCTATATTACTGGTTTGCATCCCTAGTTTATCTATCAAGCTAGCCTGCTTTACTATCTTTGCCCTGGCATTGACAAGAAGATAGCTAAGAAGACGGCGATCGCCCCTACGAAAATTAGTTAATAAAAACTGAGAGATACAAGAAACCTTTTAACTGTTTTGTGGATGGGTTAAATAGCTTGCTATCGTTACTTGCAATTGGAAGTATCCATGCAGTGCCTTTTTATTTTTTTCAACTTTTGTGTTTATATGTAGTTAGTTTATAGACGTGCTTGTGCTGCTATAGCCGCTATAACCGAAAGCATTCACTATTGTTTTAGAGTTAATCATCTCAAAGGGCTATGGTTGATAAAAATACGCCGCTGAAGGGGAAAGCGCTTCTTCAAAAGTTCAACGAACTAGGCCCTTTGTCTAAAGGCGAATTGGCTAAAGGCTGTGGTTACTACACACTGACGAAGGATAACCAAATAAGAGCTAATCTGGCCGACTTTTATAAAGCGCTGCTAGAGGCAAAAGGTCTCTTCTTAGATCCCGAAGGCTCCAAAGATGGGAGAGGTCGCGAGCCGACCTACCGCGTTGGTATTCATAAAAATGGTCAGATTGTGATTGGGTCTACCTATACACAGAAAATGGGTCTTAAACCGGGCGATGAATTTGTTATTAAACTAGGCTATAAACACATTCGATTAGAACAGATTGACGAGTCTAAGAAGGACGCTCAAGATTAGCTGGCGCTCTAAGTTTTACTGCCACTACAGGGCTTTTAAGGTAACGAGCGTAACTGGATTGAGCGGAGTGAGGCGAGTGAGGGGGCCAACCGGAATGGAGCGTGCCACGTTGATTTGCGTGAGGTGATAAGTCCAGTGCGTTGCTACGTCGCTTTGAGTTGCCCAAGCGATCGCCTGAGCCAGATGCTCGGCAGTGGCCAGTGCCATGACAATTCTAAGGGGCTGAGACTGAGGGGCCTGCTGATGCAGGCTTGATAGCAACGTTAAAATGGGCAACAGATGACCGCTACTGCCGCCGATGAATACACAGTGGGGATGAGGTAAGTCTTGCAGCGCCGATGGTGCGCTGCCCTGGATAACCTGGATAGGGGCGATCGCCAATCTTCTAGCATTTTTCTTAATGAGCGCCGCCCCTACCGCCGTTTTTTCGATAGCATACAGGCGAGCGGTGGGGCATAGTCGGCTCAGCTCTATGCTGATCGAACCCGTGCCTGCGCCGATATCCCAAATCACCTGACCATCGAGCGGGGCTAGCTCGCCTAATATCAACAGCCGGATTTCTTTTTTGGTGATCAGCATGGGGCGATCTGGAAAGCCTTGGAATACGGCGTCGGGAAGTCCGATTAACGGTAAGCGATCGCTCAGTGAAGATTGGCCTATAGGCTGATCGAGTTCGTCTGTTGGCTGTCGGCGCAAGACCACTACGTTAAGCGGCGCGAACGCTTTAGACTGAGCCGCTTCCAGGCTGTACTGAGCGACCCGTTCGGCTGGATCTCCCAGATTTTCGCAGACCCACATTTGGTAGTGGACAGGCACATCGAGACGGATGATTAGACGAGCGATCGCCCCCGGGGTCATCACGTTATCGGTGAGTAGAGCAATCTTGGAGTCACCGCGCTTGATAGCTTTGAGTAAAAGCGTCTCGCTGCGCCCATGAACGCTGATCAGGGTGGCGTCTTGCCAGGGCAGCTTGAGTCGGCTAAAGGCTAGCTGTATGGCGCTGATGTGAGGATGAAAGGTCAGTTGATCGGGTGGAAAATTAGCGAGGAGTAGACGCCCTAAGCCAAAGAAAAGCGGATCGCCAGAGGTGAGAACGACGATGCGAGTGTGGGGATGAGAGGCATGGCGCGATCGCATGTTCTCAAACGTTTGGCTAAAATTGCCAAGCGGCCAACCTTCCACGGACGAAGGCGGCTTAAGTAAATAATCAAAAGCCTCTAAATGTCTCGGCCCGCCAACTAATACGGTTGCCGACTCCACCAAGGTACGCACCGTTGGTGACAGGCTATCTGCACCGGTTATCCCAATGCCGACCACATGAATTAACGGCAAGTCAGTCATCGCTTCGGCCATTATTTTTTGGGGATGACTGTCTCCAGGCTCCTATCATTAGCGCATTTGCGATCGCCGCTGCGACCGCCGAGCCACCTTTACGACCCTCTACCAAAATGTGAGGCACAGATAGCTGAGCCAGCGCTGCTTTAGACTCCACAACGTTGATAAAGCCAACGGGTACGCCAACCACCAAAGCGGGTTTCCACTTTTTCTGTCGAATGCCTTCACACAGGGCAAGCAGCGCAGTCGGTGCATTACCAACGATAAACACTGCCTGCGGTGAGGCCATGGCGCATAGACGCATACCGTAAGCGCTCCGGGTTTGCTCAGGCGGGCATCCAGGCTGCTTCACGGCGATGTTGATCTGAGGTTTCCAGGTCTTTTGGCCTACCGTGGCGATGCCTGCGGCCACCATTGAGACATCTGTGACGAGAATAGGAGCCGTGGTGAATGCGGTGTAGGCGGCCGTAAACGGGTCGTGGCTAAACTTAACGAGTTGCGTAAACTCGAAGTCAGCAGTGGTATGGATAATTCTTCTGACGACCGCATACTCTGCTGGTGTGAAGGAGTGAGGGCCTATCTCTCGGTCAATTTGGGCGAAGCTAGCTTCTGTAATTTTATGCTCTTGGTAGGCAGGCATATCTCTATAGTTTCGGTTACTTTGCGGGAGACGTTCTTAACGGCTGAAGCCTTGGGATGGTCGAGCAAAGTATTTAATATCAAGCTAGCTATCAGCTTGGGGATCTGGGGTTTGCCGATCAGCTTTTTCTTCTAAATAAAACTCACTGACGTTGATGTCATCGACCACAATCGGTTCGTACCGAACGGCTCCTTCGACCGTCACAGAGTCGCCCACCTCGGGCGCATCACGATCAGTTAGCACCCACAGACTGCCGGTTTCGTCCTGCACCTGATAGAGCCAACCTTCTAAAACAGCGGCTCTTTGGGCGATTTTTCCAGAGACGGTAATGGTGTCGTCAACCTGCTCGTCGGTAAGCGAATCAATCGCAGTGGCTGGCTGGGAAGAGAGGCGAAAGGCTGGGAGTCGAGCTGGGGCTTCTGCTGCGGGAGTTTCTGAGCTGACCTCGGCGACGGTGCATCCGCCCAGCACCGATCCCGCTAGGACGACGCCCAAACCCACACCCGCTAATGCCGCAGAGCGAGCGCTAAAAAGAGTTATCAGGCGAGTTAGTAGCATTTTTAAGATATTTAGCCCTTTAAAATATTGAACAAGCCGTTAGCGCGATCGCATCGCCGCTGTATTGGTCGCCATATTACCCGTATAGAGGCATTTTTTCATCCGCTGCTTTGGTAATCTGGTGTCAGTGCTCGAACGCGATCGCCTCGATTAGCTTCGAGGGGTTAGCACGGGTATTAGCATTTACCGCTCAGACCTATTCGGTTAGTAGAGCATTTTAACATTATGGCCCAAATCCTAGACGGGAAGGCGATCGCCAAACAGATTCAAGCCAACCGCGCTGCCGATATCCAAAACTGGCAAACCCAGTATGGCAGACCGCCTGGATTAGCCGTGCTGATGGTGGGTAACAACCCGGCGAGCGCGGCTTACGTTCGCGGCAAAGAGCGGGCCTGCGAGCGGCTGGGCATTGCATCTTTGGGTCAGCATTTGCCAGAGGAGACATCGTATGAAGCAATCGCCCAAGCAATCCTCTCACTCAACCAAAATTCAAACGTAGACGGCATTTTGGTTCAGCTACCGCTCCCCAACCATTTAGATTCGACGGCGCTGCTGGCGTTAATCGACCCAGACAAAGATGTCGATGGACTGCACCCCACCAATTTGGGCCGACTGGTCAGAGGCGAACCGGGTCTGAGAAGCTGTACGCCTTTTGGCATTATGCGCTTGCTCGAAGCCTACGATATTTCGCCCACCGGAAAACGCGCCGTCGTGATCGGCCGCAGCATTTTAGTCGGCAAGCCGATCGGGTTAATGCTGCTAGCGGCTAACGCAACGCCCACCTTTGCCCATTCCAAAACTCAAAATTTATCAGAACTGACCCGCTCAGCCGATATTCTAGTAGCAGCCATCGGCATTCCTAACTTTGTGAGCAAGGAAATGGTCAAACCGGGCGCAGTCATTATTGATGTGGGCATCAACCGCATAGAAAATGCTGAAACCGGCAAAGCCCGACTCATTGGCGACGTTGATTTTGCGGCGGTCGAACCAATCGCCTCAGCCATTACCCCCGTTCCCGGCGGCGTCGGTGCGATGACCGTGGCCATGCTCTTAGAAAATACAATTTCTAGCTACTGCGATCGCCTAAACATCACCCCTAACCCCTAATCCTTCGCTCTTTCCAACTCATCACTCATCACTCATCACTTCCCCATGGTGACCACCAACCTCGACACCCCTAACCTCGACAGCGCCGAGACCGTCGCTGCTACCGCGTTCGATCTCAAAACGTATCTGGTCCAACAGGCCCAGCAAGTCGAGGCGGCACTAGATCGATCTTTGCCGATGCGTTATCCCGAGCAAATCTATGAGGCAATGCGCTACTCGCTGCTAGCTGGTGGCAAACGGCTCAGGCCGATTCTGTGTTTGGCAACTTGTAAAATGCTAGGCGCATCTGAGAGTGTCGCGATGCCCACTGCTTGCGCGTTAGAAATGGTGCACACCATGTCGCTGATTCACGATGACCTGCCTGCGATGGATGATGATGACTACCGCCGTGGCAAGTTGACCAACCACAAGGTATATGGCGAAGATGTGGCGGTTTTGGCGGGTGATGGGCTGCTGGCCTACGCCTTTGAATATATTGCGACGCAGACTAAAGGGGCCGCCCCTGAGCAGATTTTGAAGGTGATTGCTCAGCTTGGGAAAGCGGTTGGTGCAGACGGGTTGGTGGGCGGTCAGATTGTCGATTTGGCTTCGGAAGGCACGCTCGTCAACGAAGAGACGCTGACCTACATTCACATGCACAAGACGGCGGCGCTGTTAGAAGTTTCGGTGACTTCTGGGGCGATGCTGGCGGGTGCGGATGCGATCGCCATTGAACAGCTCAGCCGATACGCACAGCGCATTGGGCTAGCCTTTCAAATTGTGGACGATGTGCTCGACATTACATCTACACCTGAAACATTAGGTAAATCGGTGGGGAAAGACGTTGCCGCGCAGAAGGCGACTTATCCTAGTCTATGGGGATTGGAGGAATCGCAGCAGCGAGCAGAGCAGCTAGTAGTAGAGGCAATCTCAGCCCTTGATGGCTTTGGCGGATCGGCTGAGCCTTTGAGAGCGATCGCCCAATACATCACCGCCCGCACCCACTGATCGCACATCACTTTCAAGCTCTTTACTCACGCCGCTCTACCTCAGCCTCATGCACGACTTCAATCAAATCTTCGACAATCATGTGCTTTGGGTAGCGTTAGTTGCCTGCATCACAGCTCAAATTCTCAAGCTCGTCTTCGAGTTTGCTCAACACCGCTCTATCAACCCCAAAGTTTTGGTCGAAACCGGTGGAATGCCTAGCGCTCACTCGGCGCTGGTGACGGCATTAGCCTGTGGGGTCGGACAAACGATTGGTTGGAACACACCTGCTTTTGCAGTGACCTCAGTCTTTGCGGTCATTGTTATGTATGACGCGGCGGGCGTTCGGCAAGCCGCTGGCAAGCAGGCCAAAGTCCTCAACCAAATTTTAGATGAGCTATTTCAAGAGCATTCCGAATTTAATCAAGATCGGCTAAAAGAGCTGCTGGGTCATACGCCTGTGCAAGTGATTGTTGGCTCCGCGCTAGGCGTTGTGATTGCCTGGTTAACCGCGCCAGTTGCCTGAAGCCGTCAGTGAGGTAGCAAGAATGATCTAAAACCGTGCGACGGCTGGGGTCATCCGCACGACTTCCTGGGCATCGACTACGATTGCGGTGGTCTGAGCATCGATCAGGCGCTGTAAGGTGGCGGCGGCGCTGTCCGCATCGCTGGTGTAGTCGGCTAGTAGGTAAGCTTGGCCTCGGTAGACGGCGAGTCCGACAGGCCGCACTACCTGGCTGACAGTATCGGCGATTTCTGGGCGATCGCCATAGTTCACCAAAACGGCATAGCCCGCGCCCAACCTTAGCGGCTGGTAAATCCCTGCTCCACCCGTCGAGCTACGAACCGATTGGCCTGCTGGCGTCTGGGCCGACGTCTGGACGGCATTTTGGGCGGTGGATGAAGGATTCGTTTGAGCAGCACCGTCAGTCGGCTTAGAGACAAAGCTCTCGTAGCCTTCTACCGTAACCATGTAGGTGGCCCAGGCATTAGCTGTTTCTAAGCTGGTGAAGCCGCCTGCTCTAACTAGCACTTCGTCTAGATACTGGCAAACCAGCACAGTATTATCGGCTGGCAAGGCGGCGGCAATCTGACGGCGCTCTGTCTCGTTTTCTCCGCGTACCAGCAGCAAATATTCCTGGGCAACAGGCGGTGGACAAGCCGGTAGCCTAGACTGCGCCATTGCTCGTATCGGCAACAGCGCTGACCCTATCGTTGAAACCAGCGTGGCAGCACTAACCGAAACGGCCAAAGATAAGCGAGAAAAAGATAGCATACAAAATTTCAGGATTTAGGGTGAGCAGCTCAAATTAGGAGACGACCTCTAGGGACGCTAGGGGATCGGGGATAGCGCTACTAGGGGCTTCGAAAGCGCCTGTGGCAACATACTCCAAGCGCAGCTTGAGCCAGGTGATAAACGTTTTGTCGGTGGAGACGACAGCGGCTGCGGGCTGCGGACATTTGGCCTTAGTCGCAGATAGCTCTGGAGTTTCTAGGAAAGCAGGCTGCTTAATTAGCCAGAAGTCGATTTCTTTTTCTTTTGATTGATAATGGCGATAGCGTTCTTGGAGCACTTCGTCGAGCGGTTCTTCTTCTAATAGAAAGCGCTGACTCGCCGCCACGTAGTAATAAGTTGTCATTGTTTTAGTTAAAAGCGTCCAGGCGGGGAAATGCCTGATTAGATTATCTTACGATGATGCAACCTGCCAAAAGTACTGTGCCACTGTAGTGAATCTGATGCACTGACCTGAACGTGGCGAAGCTAGAAGTCTATTCGCCCAGAAGAGACAGCGCTAAACTCAGGTGCTCTAGTTAATTCAATCGGTTCGAGGGCGTCTTCAATATCGGCTTCCTGCTCAGAGCTGATGTCGGCAGCGTTGATGATCGCACCGAGTAATCGGACATCATCGCTTAGCTCTAACTCTTCTATCGCGGTATCGAGCACGGCCTTTTCGGTAATGCCAGGACGGGTCACCAGGACGACGCCGTCGGTTTGTTCTTCTAGCAGTAGGGCATCGTCGCAGCGCGTAAGTGAGGGCGTATCGAGAATGACCATATCAAAGCGGGCGCGGGCGTCTTTCAAGAACTGCTGCATTTCGCTAGATTCGATAATGGCGGCTGGCTGGCGCTGGGGTCCGGGTGAGGCACAAACGTAGAGATTTTCTACGTAGGAAACCATCTGAAGATTTTCGCCTACATGACCGCTGTAATAGCGCAGCGGCTCTAAAATTGCCTGCGAATGGGCGGGGAGTCCTAAGATTTTAGCTTTAGAGGCCGATCTTAAGTCGGCTTCGACTAGGAGCGTTCGCCGACCGGCTCTAGCAGAGGCGATCGCCAAATTATAAGCGCTGACGCTTTTGCCCTCTTGCGATCGCGTACTAGTGAGCACAATCATCCGAGGGCCAATAGCACTTTCTTCTGTACCCACCAGGCGCAGACGGCTCAAGAATCGCTCGTAGCTGGCGTTATAAAGCGAATCGGGCTGGACTAATACAGGAACAGCATGGGGCGATCGCGTTTTCATCGCCGGAATCATCCCCAGCATCGGCACTTCTTGGGTTTGCAACAGACCTTCTAGCTCTTCGGCAGTGCGCACGGTGCCATCAAGCATATCTAGTAGATAGACGACACCGCCGCCGACCACTAGCCCGCCTAGCCCCCCAGCGAGCAAAATGACCCAGGTAGCGGCTTGCTCATTCGGAGCCTGTAGCGTAAACGCAGGCACCGCTACTGATAAACTGGTGACCGTTTCAGCCTGAGCCACCTCAGCATCTACCTGCCGCGCCCGTAGCTGGTCGTAGAGCGCTCGTCGCCTAACTGCCTCACTCGCTAAGCGATCGCGCTCTAACTGCTTATTAGGCAACGTAGAATATTCCTGCTGCAAAGACTGCTCCGACTGGCGAATCACCGCTTGCTGGCTCAGAAGGGCTTCTCGCTGCGTATCGAGCGCAACGAGCTGATTAGCCAATGCCGCCCTAGCCGGATCAAGATTGGTCTGAGCGTTGCCCGGAATAGACGCAACGGCGCCATCCCCCTTCAACACACTATTTGTCCGCTCTTGCAATCGCATCCGGAAGGCATCCAAATTGCCTTGCAGCTCTCGCATGGATGGATGCAACTCCTTAAACCCCTGTTCTCGTAGCAGCGCTTGCTGAGTCTCTACATCGTAAATCTGCGCTCTTAGCTGTGCTACAGACGGATCTGCGCTCAAAGCAGAAGAAGCATAGGCCTCTTGCGGCGACATACCTAGCTGATTTTGAATGCTTTGAATTTGTGCATTAATACCCGCCAACGTAATGTCATTAGCTCTTAGCTGCTGCTGACTGCCCGCAATGGCACTGAGCAAGCTGCCATCTATCGCAGATGAAATAGCAGGGCCTTCGAGCCGGTCATAATTCTCCAGCTCATTCTCAGCCGTTTTTAATTCACTGGCAATCTCGGGTACGCGCCGATTCAGCTCATCGGTAATATTCGTCAGCGTTTGGCGATTAGTAATTTGGCTGAGCTGAATCATTCCCTCAATTAGCACATTCAGAACCGGCTCTGTCACTTCCGGGTCCGCCCCGATAGTACGCACCGTCACCTGCTGGCTAAGCGTCGTAATATCCGCCGTATCACCAGCGGCTACTACAGCAACTTGGGTGTTCTCTCTAATTTGAGCAGGTGTCAGATTGATACCCTGCTCTTCTAGCTTTCTAGAAACCTCTTGTAACAGAACGCCAGAGAGCAGCGAGTCCTCATTAATCAGCAGCTTGCCCTGGTTTTGCACCTCTCCCGTAACGTTGGCAAACACCACCTGTGGCGAATTATCAACCAGGACGCTCTCGGAATAGTATTCTGGCGGCGGCTCTGGCCGAAAGGCCGCCAAACTGGAGATGCCCAAAATGGACAAAAAGGTAAATAATCCTGGCCACTTATAGCGGTCTAGGGCAAGCAGATAGCGTTTGATAAAGGGGGATGCCATAAGCTTTAAAGAAAATTAGTGAAGAAGATTATCGAGTAGAAATAATAGAGAGCTAGAATCGCGACTAAAATTAGCCGGACTACTGAAGCGGCGTGCCATCGAAGAAGGCGTCGTTAATGAAGTTGGTAAAGCCAAAAACATCTCGGAAGGGCCGCGTAATGGTTTCTAGCGCATACGATAGCCGACCAATCAGATTTCGTCCGACAACAATCACGTCGCTATCTTCGAGCGGCGGATTTTGAGTAATGTCGCCGGTAACGGCTCCTTTGGCATCAAGGCCGACGGTAACCGCTCGCCCGGTTTCGGGATCGTAGCGGATGAGGGCAACGTCGCCTAAGTTGGCCGTGTCAGGATTGACGCCTAGTAGCGAGACGGCATCGACAAAGGTGCTGCCATTGTTGAGGTTGAGGGTGCCAATACCGCTGCGTCCGCCCGCATAGTTGATAAAGCGAACGTTAATGACCGGTTGGGCCAGCGTAGAGCGAGCAACCAAAAAGCGATCATATTCGTCTAATTGACTAGGGTCTAGTTCTGGAATGACGACAACATCACCATCTTCTAGGCGCACGTCTGGTAGCGGACCGCCTTCTTTGAGAGGTGTAAACAAATCGACGTTAATAGTTTCTTCGCTAAGTATGCCGTTGCGTCTGAACTGTCGCTGCACCTGAATAGCTCGCAGGTCCGATGTGCGGGTGGCTCCACCGGCGGTGAGTAGGGCAGTCGCAACGCTAGGATCTGGGAGGGGATAAAATCCGGGTCTTTGCACGGAGCCTAAAATGGTGACCTCGACGCCTCTTTGCGCAACGAGCGTCAGATCAACAGAGGTACTGCTAATGTCTACGTACTGGTTATAGATATTGCGCAACATCGTTTCTGCTTCAGGCAGCGTTTGGCCTTCGAAAGACACCGCACCTTGGATGGGCACGACGATGTTTCCCTGTAGGTCGAGCGTGGCCTGAAAGCTTAGATCGGGGTAGCGCTGAACGCTGACGAAAATGCTGTCCCCTGGCCCTAGATGATAGTTATCGAAGTCGGCAGGTAGGGTGGCCGGATTGACTTCGGTGGCGCGGGTGCTGGTCAGCGGCTGGGCGTAGCGAGGGCCAGATTGAGGCGGCAAGCTGGGAATAGAGCCGTCTGGACTAACGCTGTATGGCGGGGCGGCTAGTGGACGGGTTGAAGGCATAACGGGTGCATCAGGCACTGGCGTAGGCGTAATATTGGCGTCTCTAAGAACGGGTGCTGGCTGTGAAGTAGGGGCTAGTACGGGAAGGTTCTCTGATGAGTTGCTTGAGGAGGGCGTGTTTTCGGTGCCTTGGGCAATGAGTGGGGGGAAGGGGGCGATCGCACTGGCAAAGACAGGTTCCGTCAGTCCGCCTCCGGTTCCTAGTCCTATACCGACTAGTCCGGCTAGCCAAACAGTTTTTGATAGATATTGGTCAAGACTTTTTAGCGCGTTATTCATAACCAACTTGTAAATAGCATTAGGGATGGGGAGTGTTGTGGAAAGAAGACCCTATCGAAATAAAGCAGGAAGATACAGAAAGCGTTAAGACGGCTCTGTGTCTAAAAACACGGTGTCTAATAATGTCGCCTGAACGGTTTTGCCCAACGATTCTGCCATCGCTCGTTGCAAAGAAATATCGCTGAAAGGTTCAATCGGCAGCCACAGGCTAACGGCAACCCAGGGCGTTCTTTGATTGCGCTGCCACTGCGATATTTGGTCTGTCCAAAACCAGCTTGCCGGGGAGGGACTGCCGCCAGTGGGCCAAGCGTACCACTGCAAAACGGCGTAGGTTTGGTTTTGGTTCCAGGCCCGGAAGAAGTCGCTGTTAACCGGGACGGGTTGGGCGCTGTCGGGAGTCTGGTCTGAGGGGCTACGTGAGGCTGAGAAAGATAGCTGCTGGCGACTGTCTATTTTCCAGCGCTGGGAGCCTTGAATGTCTACCCATTCGACCTCGGGCTGGTCGGCGTACCAAACTTGCGATCTCAGCAATAAAAAAATGTCATCAGGACTTTCTGGAGCAATCGCCCCTCTAATCTCCGGCTCGGTGGCAAGTTGCTGAATCGACCAGGTTTGGCCGCCCAGCTTAGTCGTGGTTTGCTCCTGCGTTTGCCAGCCTGGAATCGGCAATCCCTGTTCTTTCACAGCAATCAGCGCCGACTTATTAGGCACGGTGGGATTGTTGACCCAGGGCCAGTCGCCCAGGTAGCGAGGCAGCGCCCCGATAGCCACAAAAAGGGCCAGAATTGCCACCACTAAAAACGGGACAAAAGACTTTTTTGACGCTTTTTGAGACAAGGTAGGAGAAGACACAGTAGGAAAACGCTCCTGAGATGAGCTGAGTGCTTAAGGGTGCTAGCGCCGAGGCTAAAGCGGTCTAAAAGAAATCTCGCGGAGGGGGATTACGAGGCAACTGTTGAGCGCTGGGGTCGGGATGATCGGGTCTGTTTTTTTTAGGTGCATCAGCTAGCGTTGCGCCAGCGCCTTGAACAGCTATATTCAAGCTGCTAGGCACATAGTTTTCTAGCAGACTAACAAGGAGAACCAGTAGCCCGAGCATGGCCGCAGAATAGAGGTCGCCGCCCCAGCTATCGTGCAGCCAAGCAAAGGCCGCGTCCATTTCTGAGCCGTGAAAGAAAGTCAGCGTGGCATTACGCACAATGTTTCCCACCACGCTAACGGCCAAAATGCCTACAAAGAAGAGCGCTGTTCTAAGCTTTGAGCGGTTGAGTCCTGTCCAGTAGGTCAGAATCAGGCCCATGTATAAACTGGTGAACAGCATTTTGAGTCCGGCGCAGTGAGGCGCAACCTCTACTAGCTGATTGCCGACTGAAAGATAGATACCGTCTACCTGCACGTCCATGTTTATTTGCAGCAAGATAAACCCGGCCACAGCAGCAATGAAGCCCTGTAGTGGCAGTATGTAGGGTTCCATTAAATACGGGAGCTGCGTGGGCGTAGAGAGCAGAACGAGTATCCAGGGAAAGACGCTGAGTTTGAACCCAGCCCAGCCTTTGAGCGACAGCAATAGGCCCGCTAGCAGCAGCGGCAGCGACAGGTTGATCATATCGACTAGGCTGCTGCTGTAAAAGGCGGCGGCGATCGCCAATAAAGGCAATCCTAGCCAGTGAATTTGATTGGGCAGAGCCTGCCAGCGCGATCGCTTTTCCCACACTAAGTAAGCCGCAAAAGGAATCCCTAGCAGTCCGTGGCTAAAGTACTCGTGCTGAATGCTGATGGATTTGTCTAGCCAGCCTTCTACCCAGTGCGCCAGCAGCGGCCCGTATAGCAGTGCAACTAGCCCCAGGGTGATCCACTCTAAGGGGATTTGTGGTTTGGATTTGAAAGCTAGCATCGTAGGTTAAACCGGAGAGGTTAAGGCAAAGTGAATAGCGGCCACGACGCGATCTACCTGCTCAAGGGTGAGACCGGGGTACATCGGTAAGGATAGAATTTCCTGGCTGAGGGCTTCTGAGTAGGGAAAGTTGCCCGGTTGATGCCCCAGAGAGCTGAAGGCGGGCTGAAGATGGCAAGGAATGGGGTAGTGAATGCCGGTCTGAATGGCTTGAGCATTCAGCGCTGTCTGTAGAAGATTGCGGTCTATCGGGCAGTCGGCAGTGACTTTGATGACATATAGGTGATAGACATGTCCTGTTCCGCTGACGTTTGTCATTGGGACGATGCCTTTTTGCGCGAGGGGGGCGATCGCTGCGTCGTAGTATTGGGCGAGCTGATTGCGGGCTTGGTTCCAGGCTTCCATGTGGGGCAGTTTGAGCTGGAGTACGCCTGCTTGTATCGTATCCAACCGGCTATTAACACCGCCCGGATCGGTGTGGAAATATTTACGGGTGGCTCCGTAGTTGCGCAGCGATCGCACCGTTTGCGCCACCGCCTCCTGCGGCGTGACCAACATGCCGCCATCGCCTAGCCCGCCCAGGTTTTTGCTCGGATAAAAGCTAAAGCCAGCGGCCATGCCAATGCTCCCGGCACGATACCCTTCTCGCTGGGCCAGATGCGCCTGAGCCGCGTCTTCAAAAATAATCAGGTGGTGCCGCTTGGCTAACGCGATCAGCGCGGTTGGCGAAACCATTTGCCCGTAAAGATGCACCGGCACAATCGCTTTAGTTCTAGGCGTGATGGCTCTTTCGGCGGCGTCTAAATCGATCAGCGCCGTCTGCGGGTCGCAATCGACCAAGATAGGCGTTGCGCCCGTTCTTACGATGCCAATAAGCGTGGCAATAAAGGTATTAGCTGGCAAAATAACTTCGTCGCCAGCGGTGATGCCACAGGCCCGTAAGCCCAGGGCGATCGCATCTGTTCCACAGCCGACCCCTACGCCATAATCGGTCTGACAAGCCGCTGCAAAGGCCGTCTCAAACTCAGTGACTTTCTGGCCAAGGACGCAGTCTCCTTTTTCCATCACAGCTTTTACCATCGCCAAAATATCCGCTTTGAGCGGGCGATGTTGCCAGGATAGGTCAACAAAGGGAATCAGTTCGAGCGAGGAAGAAGACATATAAAAGAGATGTTATGAAGGGAAAAGCAAACGATAGATTGAGAGGTACGCTTAAGCCGCCGCTTTTAGTTTGTCTTCAGAGACAAGCCCTTAGATATGGCTATGTGCCAAAAGGGTAAACGCTCCGTAAAGCTTGCCTAAATTACTTCAACGAGTTTTGATTAGATAGCTCAAGGGTTCCCTTTTAGCGCTACATCGCGACAGCCTGCTAAAAAAATAGGCACACATAGATGGCACTATCCAAAAGGCCGCTAAAAACTGCCGAAGACCCGAACCGAAGGCAACTGAACAATGGATTTGAAGACAGCTTGCGATTTGATTGCGCAGCAGACGCTTCCTGAGCTGGAAACGCAGGATACTTTTTTAGGCCGGTTGCGCCAGGGTTTGCCCCCGATTCCAGGTCAGGTAACTTCGCTGCTGCTAGCGTTGAAGGTGATACAGGGCAGCTTGCAGGATGCTACGGCGCTGAATAAATCGCTGGCACAGTCTTTGTTTTTGGTGGCGTATGAGAGTCGTAATTTGTATGAAGTGGGTCGGGCCAATCGAGCCGACTGGCCGCCGCTGTTGGATGAGGATTTGGCTCGAATTGCGATCGCGGCCTACGCCATTTTTGCGGGGAAACCCCTTCAAAACAACGAAACGAAACGCTAAGAATAAGTAGCCAACACTCGCCCTTACGATTAGAGTACAAGGGGCAGTTTTACAGCCTGCTATAGAAAACACAATGCCTCCCAAAGTTGCTCGTTCTAAATCGAATAGAAAGCCGAATAGAAGCCGTGCTGCCAAAAACAGTACTCAAGGTCTGCGACTTTGGATTGGGTTAGCGATTCTTTGTGGACTGGGGTTGGTGGCGTTTGTGCTGCTGCTAAGGCTATTGCTGCCTGTGCTGTTGTTAACTGGACTGGTGGCACTGGGCTATTGGATCTGGCGAACGGTTCATCGGCAGCAGCAGCAGCAGCGTCGCCGTCAGACCCGGTTAAATACGCAGTTCTATCAGCTTCTAAAGCGTCAACAGGGGCGAATCAGCGCCTTGGACTTCGCGATGTTTACCCAAACGGATGGCATCGTCGCTCAAAACTATTTGAACGAGCAGGCGCAGGCATTTTCGACCTACTGCGAGACGACGATTCAGGGCGATATTATCTACGTTTTTAACCTGGCGGCGATTGATCAACCGACGCATCACGAAACGGCTCAGGCGGCTTGGGCTGAGCAGGCGCGATCGCAGCGGGCGCAAGTTGAAAGCACCCAGGCGGCTTTGATTAGCGCTCAGCAGATGCGATCGCTCCGGCAACCATCTCAGAAGAAAACGACTGAAAAACCAATCATTCCTTTACCAGCACCGCCCGATCAGTATCGTGATTTAAGAGCGGAGGTGCGATCGCCCATTGCGCCAAAACTTCAGCCAAAACAAATCAAACCAGCGTCCCCAGCATCCACACCCACAGCTCCCATGCCAGCAGAATCTACAGGAGCGCAAAGGCGAAAATCTGCTCAACTGCCGCTATCCAAATCTCATAGACGAACGCTTCGCAACGATCAAGCCGTGGTGACGATAGACGTTAGCGCCGTCCGTAGCTAGACCGTCTGATTTTGCTGATTATTTAGCTAACCGGCTGAAAAAAGCTTTGACAAAGCGACCTTTGTTCTTGAGCATAGGAAAGGTTTGACACAAACCAGACGCATTTATTCAATCTAGACGCAATTTTTAGGAGCGCATTCCCTGTGGAAAGAAGTTTTATTATGATCAAGCCCGACGGCGTACAGCGGGGACTAGTTGGCAACATCATCAGCCGGTTTGAGACCAAGGGGTTCACGCTAGTAGGGCTAAAGCAAATGTCGGTCTCGCGCGATTTGGCCGAAGCGCACTACGCCGTCCATAAAGAGCGTCCTTTCTTCAAAGGCTTGGTGGATTACATTATCTCTGCACCCGTGGTGGCGATGGTCTGGGAAGGCGATGGCGTGATTGCCTCAGCGCGGAAGATTATTGGCGCAACCAATCCACTAGAGGCTGAACCCGGCACGATTCGCGGCGATTTGGGCATCACGATTGGTCGCAACATTATTCACGGTTCCGACGCACCTGAGACCGCTAAAGATGAGATCGAGCTGTGGTTTGGCGACGGTGGCCTTTGCGACTGGGAACCCACTATGAAGCAGTGGCTGTACGAGTAGCTTCGTTCAAGTTCATCAAATTTCATGCTGAAGCCGCTCGATTCTTAGATGAATCGGACGGCTTTAACTGTTAATAAGAAAGACCTTTGATGCAAGCGTTTGTGGCACAACTGTCAATTGTGTTTATGCCTAAGGGTAGTGGCTAAAACCTGACTTAACTGATAGTTTCGTAGCGGCACTTTCTCAGTCTAATATTTTCGTGCAAAGCTCATGTCTGCTCCAATTCATCGCGCCGTTCTGATTGTGGAAGGCAGCTTAGAAAATCGCGAGCTATATCGACGGTACTTACTGAGCGATACTCCGCAGGAGTGGCCTTGCCATCGCACATACGACTACAAAATTACAGCAGCCAGCTCGGGCGTAGAAGGATTGAAGTTATGGCAACAGAACCCGCCAGATGTGCTGCTGCTCGATTGCGATCTGCCCGATCTTGAGGGGTCAGCATTCATTGCGGCCTTGCCAGAACAGCAGCCACCCTTGCCTATTGTGATGATGGCGGATATAGGACGCGACGCGATCGCCCTCCAATCCATTCAAGCAGGCGCACAGGATTATCTGATTAAGGAACACCTGACGCCAGAACGGTTGCAGCTCACGCTGAATCGGGTCATGCAAATAACTGAGCTAGAAGCCGAACTGCACAGCCAGACAGAAAAATGTTGGTTGGATCAAAAACAATCGGCTGGCGCATTGCAAGAGAGCGAGATGCGCTTTCGTCAGCTAGCGGAAAATATTAATGCCGTTTTGTGGATTAGAGAAGAACCGGAGGGCCGGGTTTATTACGTTAGCGCTGCCTACGAGCGTCTGTGGGGATGGTCGCCGCGAGAGCTATATGAAGATGGCTCACTTTGGATAACGCATATTCATCCTGATGATCGCGATAGGGCAGTGCAATCTTTTCGGTGCAAAGCCGCCGCTGGTCAATTTGATGAAGAGTACCGCATTGTTTTAGATGATGGCACAGTTCGTTGGGTGCGCGATCGCTGCGTCCCAGTGCGAGATGAAGCTGGACAGATCTATAGATTTACCGGCATTGCTGAAGATATTACCGAGCGGGTGGAAGCAAGAGCAGCCTTACAGCAAAGCGAGGAGTTTAAGAACCGCGTTTTAGAAAGCAGCAGTGACTGCATTAAAGTCCTTGATCTGGACGCCAGACTTTTGTATATGAACGCGGGGGGCATGTGTCGGTTGGAAATTGACGACCTGGCTCCCTACTTAAATTCCGATTGGCTGGGGTCGTGGCAAGGCGACTATCGACCGGCAGCAGAGGCGGCCTTTGTAGCGGCAAAAGCTGGCGAAGTGGGCAGATTTCGAGGCTTTTATCCGACGGTTAAAGGCAAGCCTAAGTGGTGGGATGTGGTGCTCTCGCCGATTCGCGATCGCACTGGGCAAGTCACACAAGTTTTATCGACTTCGCGAGATGTGAGCGATCGCAAGCAGGCCCAGCTCGATTTGCAAGCGCAAACGAAGCTACTACAAGTTATTATCGGCAGCATTGGCGATGGGTTAGTAGCGGTCAATCAGCAGGGAGAATTTACTCTTTTCAACGAAGCGGCTCAGCGGATGTTCGGGCCACTCTCGAACGACGAATCGCATCAGGACTGGTCAAAAATTTACGGATTGTTTTTACCCGACCAGCAGACGCTTTTTCCGAGCGAACGGCTACCTTTATTCAGAGCGATGCAGGGAGACGCGGTCACTGAGGAGATTTTTGTTCGGCGTCACTCTCATAGCGAAGGGCGATGGATTAGTATTAGCGGCTATCCGTTAGTAGATGAAGACCATGAAGTGAATGGCGGCATTATCGTTTGCCAGGATATTACGCAACGCAAGCGCACCGAGGAAGAGCTGCAACAGAAGAATGCCATTTTAGATACGATCAATCAATCTGCGCCTACTCCGATTTTTGTTAAAGATCGGCGAGGCCGGATGATTTATGCCAATCCAGCTACGCTATCTGTTTTGGGTAAACCGGCTGCTGAGGTAATCGGGCGTTACGATAGCGACTTTTACCCGGCGCTCGAAGAGGCTGCTAGGGTAATTGAAAACGACCAGCGCATCATGGCTTCGGGGCAGACCGAGGTAGTGGAGGAATCTCCAGATGGCATTCGAACTTTTTTGGGAACCAAAACCCCTTACCGCAATCAAGCGGGAGAGGTGATTGGGCTGATTAGCATCTCGAATGACATTACCGAGCGGGTGCAAATTGAGTGCGATCGCGAACGTATTTTGCAGCAGAAACAGGCCGCTCTTGCAGAGTCGGAGCGCGTTAACCGCATTAAAGATGAGTTTTTGGCGGTGCTTTCTCACGAGCTGCGATCGCCTCTAAACCCGATTTTGGGCTGGGCAAAACTGCTACAAACTCGCCAACTCGACGAAACCAAAACCCGCACCGGCTTAGAAACCATCGAGCGTAATGCCAAAGCGCAATGTCAGCTCATTGACGATTTGCTTGATATGGCGCGCGTCCTGCGTGGCAAACTGACCCTCAATACCCTCCCGGTCGATTTGTCAGCGGCGGTTGAAGGCGCAATTGATACGGTGCAGACAGCCGCCGCCGCCAAGTCCATCCAAATCCATACGGCGATTTCTGAGGTGGGACAAGTCTCAGGCGATGCCGTTCGGCTCCAGCAAATCGTTTGGAACTTACTGACTAACGCCGTTAAATTTACACCCAGCGGCGGGCGCGTCGAGGTTGCCTTAACGCAAGCCAACGGCTTCGCTCAAATTAGCGTCACAGACACTGGCAAAGGCATTAGCCCAAGCTTTTTACCTCATATTTTTGAGTCATTCCGCCAGCAAGACGCTTCGATCACTCGTCAACATGGCGGGCTAGGGCTGGGAATGGCGATTGTTTACCAACTGGTTGAGGCTCACGGCGGCACCATTACCGCCAAAAGTTTAGGCGAGGACAAAGGATCTACGTTTACCGTCAGGCTGCCTTTGCTGCACAGCTCCTCACCGGCTGAACTAGCCAATCCGCTGACCGCACAGCCGCTAGATCTCGCTGGCATCCGAGCGCTCATTATCGACAACGAACCCGATAGCCTCGAACTGCTCTTGATTGTATTGACTCAGGCTGGCGCTGAGGTTTTTACGGCTACCTCTGCGGCTGAATTTATGGCGGCTATCGACTCATTTCAGCCGGCTGTGATGGTGAGCGATGTAGGTATGCCAGGAATTGATGGCTATACGTTAATTCAGCAGGTGCGAGCATTATCTTCAGATCGGGGTAGGCGAGTTCCGGCGATCGCGCTAACGGCCTACGCAAGCGAAGCCGACCGGCAGCAGGCGATTTTAGCAGGCTTTGATAAACACGTGGCCAAGCCTATAGAACCCGAGCAATTGATAGCGGCGATCGCAGACTTATTGAATTAGCCATCAGTTGCTCCCTACAAATCCATGTTGGCGCGCGCGTCTTTGACCGCTGCCATAAAGGAAAGCACAGTCGCTGGAATGCTAATGGCCAGCGTTACGGCAGTTGGCACGGTGCCCCAGTTGGGATCGCCAGAAGATAGCTCGAACATAGAGCCGACAGCAGAGATCGCAGCTAGACAGGCTATTCCTAGATAGGCACCACTTTTTGGGGTCACTGAATTTTCTCCGGGGTTGAGGACTGCTGTATCTAGCTTATCGGGCTAGCTTACTTTCTTGACATCTTTGAATTCGAATCCGTGCTTTTTGAGTTCTTGGTTAAGGGCGATCGCATTCTCCACCCTATCCACAAACATCACGCCGCTGAGGTGATCCATTTCATGCTGAATGACGCGGGCGACTAAATCATCTACTTTCAGCTTGCGAGGCTTACCGGCCTCGTCTTTAAAGCTCACTTCAATCGCCGTCGGACGGACAACATCTAGATAAACACCTGGAATACTCAGACAGCCTTCTTGTCCAGTAACCAGCTCGTCGCTGTAGCTAACGATCTTAGGATTTACCAGTACCAGCGGTGGCGCAGCCGAATTTTCCGGGTCAGCGTCTACCACTAAAAGCTGTTTGTTCATGCCGACTTGGGGCGCAGCTAAGCCAATACCATCTTCGCTGTACATGGTCTGCAACATTTGGCGCACCAGTTCGCGCAGGCTATCGTCTACCTTGGCGATCCGTTTGGCTGGCTGACGAAGAACGCGATCGCCCAAATAATGAATCGACAGGGGCGGATTCTTCAGCTTTTTCTTTTCAACTTCAATGACAGCGGTCATAGGTGCTCGGAGGAACTAAACGTTACGAATGAAGGGTTATTTTTATTGTAACAACTCACATTCACTTCGAGTTGATGACCTGGCGGAATACCCGAAGAAACCTATGCAGAAAAGACCGAACCCGTGCCTAATAGCATCCGTTTTGATATCAACATCCCTTGATACGGGAAAGCTAACAAAGTAAACGGCTCAGCCTGGTATCAGATAGTAGGTAAAGGCGAGCAGCTACGGAGTTTGACGGCATTCTTGTGCTGATGAAATCGCTAACGAAAACGGACTATTTACTGCGCGAAACCCTGCGCGGACTGCGACGCGGCGGCTGGATGAACTGGGCAGCGATTAGCACGATGACGGTGCTGCTGTTTTTGTTTGGCGTAAGTTTACAAGCGAGCTGGCAGGTCGAGGGACTGCTCAATCAGTTTGGATCTCAGCTCGTGATTTCGACTTATTTAGAAAGCGGTGTCGATGCCAGCAGCCTAAGCGGACAGGTGAGCAAGCTTCCCGGCGTTGTGAATGTAGAAGCCGTGAGTAAAGAGCAGGCTTGGGCTGAGCTAACAGCAGATTTAGGGTTATCGGATGTGTCGAACGCGTCAGCGCAGTTGAAAGGTAATCCGTTAGTGGATGAGCTAAAGGTAAAAGCACGGGATGCTCAGGAGGTGCCGCAGCTAGCGGAAACACTAAAAAATATGAGCGGGGTGAATGATGTGCTCTACGTTAGCGAGGTGATTCAGCAGCTTAGAGAACTCAACCAGGGCTTACGCTGGGTGAGCATGACGGTAGTGAGTTTGCTGAGCCTGACGGCGGTTTCGGTGGTAACGACGACCATTCGATTGATTGCGATCGCCCGTCGTCACGAAATAGAAGTTATGCAGCTCGTAGGCGCTACTCGCAACTGGATTTATCTGCCCTTTCTGATTCAGGGAGCCGCCTTTGGCATCGTCGGGGCTAGCGGCTCCTGGGGACTGCTGCTGCTAGCACAAAAGGCGCTCAAGTCCATCGCGGCTAGCCAACAACCCGCCTTTATAGAATTTCTAGTTAACGGACTTCAGCTCACGCCCCGTCAGGGGATCTTGCTGCCGCTAGCACTTGTTGTCTTAGGCACTGGTATTGGACTGGTAGGCAGCGTTTTAGCCGTGAAAAAAGTTGCCGCTGCGTAGATCTGTAGAAGACTTAAAACAATACGATTGACCGCAGCAAGCCTTTCTTACTGCGGTCAATCGTATTGGCTAAAATAGCTGAGTCTGAGTTAGTAAGACAGACCCATACTGCGAGTAGTTTCAGCGCCTAGATAAACGCGAATACTAAGGAAGTCGGTGGGGCAAGCAGTTTCGCAACGCTTACAGCCGACGCAGTCTTCAGTGCGGGGAGAAGACGCGATTTGACCCGCGCGACAACCATCCCAAGGCACCATTTCTAAAACGTCTGTAGGACAGGCGCGGACGCACTGGGTGCAGCCAATACAAGTATCGTAAATCTTTACTGAATGGGACATGAAGTACAGACTCCAGAATTATTATTTCACACTCGCCAGTCGTCTGAAATCAGTCGTCTGAAACTGTCTAGCAGATGACGTGCGAACAAGGGTTCTCTAACCTTCTCAAGAGTTTATCTCTCACCCTGTTTCCATAAACCTTAGGTAAGTAAAAATTTATGGAACGTAATATTGCCGCCTCCTTAGGAGCTAGCAGCGTTGGGTTGATCGCAAGCGTATAGATAGCCAGAGCAAACAAGAGGGTCACGCTTTCCTATAAGATGATGGGAACTTAAATCGGGGATTGCTTGGTCACAGTCGCAGTAGCTGCTGTTGGCTTGCAGGCTTCGTGTCCTGCGATCGCATCCACATTTAGGTATTTTTTTGCGCTTTTTGCCGCTGTTTGAAGGTAAGTACAGTAATGAGTGACGATATTTTAGGAAAAGTTCAGAAGATTGTTTCTGAGCAGTTGGGTGTAGATGAGGCGGAGGTCAAGCCCGAAGCTAGTTTCGCGAACGATTTGGGCGCTGACTCTCTCGACACCGTGGAGCTGGTGATGGCACTAGAAGAAGAATTTGACATCGAGATTCCAGACGAAGCGGCGGAAAATATCAGCACCGTTCAATCCGCTGTGGACTTCATCAACTCTAAAAAGTAGATAGTCGTTACTTAGGATTTTGCCCGTTGCTCTGTTGACTGAGCTACGTTTGCTCGAACTGCATGGCTTCGGGCAAATTTCTTGATTTATACTATTTACAGAAGCGAGCGTAAAGCCCACCTCTTTTAAGGGTGGGCTTTACGCCGGTGAGTGATAGCGAACAATCTATGTTCATCAAGCTTCACAGCGATTTAATATCATTTTTGGTAGAATCGAGATATCGAGTACAGGCTGAAAACCGCTAGCAGATTAAGACTAATATCACCGGCTAGGAAGGAGTAATGCTCAGAGGGCAAGGAAAATCCTCTCTAAAAACCTAGTTTCCTCATCCGAAACGCAACCCAGACAAGTTCACGTTTTCAGTTCAAATTTGTACGGCGGGGCACGCCGAAACAAGCCTGCTTGCAGGTAAACGCTTTTGGAGAGATCGCCCTCTGGGATTTTGTAAATCAGGCTAGATACTCGCTCAATGAGTGGTGTTTCCGGTTTGAAGACTGCCAGCAATGGATGCAAAAGATTAAGGCTTCTCGCTGAATTAAGAATCCCATCGGCTTCAGCCGTGGGAGTGTCAAACAGAAACGTATTGCTACTCCCAAACCTGCCCGTAGAACTGTCCGTAGAATTATGGCTGACTCAAATAAGAAGCGTGTTGTAATCACCGGGATGGGTGCGATTACCCCTATTGGTAACACCCTGACAGACTACTGGCAGGGGCTGATGAACGCTAAAAATGGGATTGGCCCGGTGACGGCTTTTGATGCATCTGCGCACGGGAGCCAGATTGCCGGTGAGGTAAAGGGCTTCAATCCGCTGGAATATATGGATCGTAAGGATGCTAAGCGGTCGGCGCGGTTTGCTCATTTTGCGATCGCCAGTAGCAAACAGGCCCTGGCCGACGCCAAGCTAGAAATTACCGACCTCAACGCCGAGCAAATTGGCGTGATGATTGGCACGGGCATTGGCGGCATTCAGGTGATGGAAGAGCAGCAGGAAATTTACTTGAGCAAAGGCCCAAGTCGCTGTAGCCCGTTCATGATTCCGATGATGATTGCGAATATGGCGGCAGGCTTAACGGCCATACAGGTCGGCGCAAAAGGCCCTAACTCCTGTGCGGTAACGGCTTGCGCAGCGGGTTCTAACGCGATTGGCGATGCTTTTCGGCTAGTGCAAAATGGCTATGCTCAGGCCATGATTTCGGGAGGAACCGAGTCGGCTGTAACGCCGTTAACGTTCGCTGGTTTTTCGTCCATGCGGGCGATGTCTACTCGCAATGACGATCCGACCCGTGCTAGCCGCCCGTTTGATCGTGATCGCGATGGCTTCGTTTTAGGCGAAGGCTGCGGCATTTTAATTTTGGAAGAGCTAGAACATGCCTTGAGTCGCGGCGCTCGCATTTACGCTGAAATGGTGGGCTACGGCATGAGCTGCGATGCCTACCATATGACTGGGATAGCGCCGGGCGGAGAAGGCGCTGTGAGAGCGATTCGGATGGCCCTCAAAGATGGCGATTTGTTACCAACCGATGTGAGCTACGTAAATGCGCATGGTACAAGCACTCCGGTTAACGATCCTAACGAGACCGCCGCGATTAAATCAGTCTTGGGTGACCACGCTTATAAAATTACCGTTAGCTCAACTAAGAGCATGACGGGTCACTTGCTAGGTGGTTCTGGGGGCATCGAAGGCGTAGCGGCGGTGATGGCCGTGGTGAATGACCAAGTGCCGCCCACCATCAATTTAGAAAATCCTGACCCTGAGTGTGACCTCGATTATGTAGCCCATCAGAGTAGAAAGCAGCTTGTTAATGTCGCGCTTTCAAATTCGTTTGGCTTCGGCGGTCACAACGTCACGCTGGCCTTTAAGAAGTACCCGTGAAAAATAGACATCCCCTTTGATAGGTATAATGACCTAACAAAACTTCTTAAACATTTGTTTAGGATGGCCTCAACATTTTTTTGAGAGTCATCTAAGTCGCTATTGTTTAAGAATCCGCCCTCTCAATAAAAAAGAAGACTATGGCTGTTGCAACTCAATCGATTGAAACACTATGTATTAACTCCATTAGATTTCTGGCTATCGATGCTGTTAACAAGTCGAAGTCTGGACACCCTGGACTGCCGATGGGTGCGGCTCCCATGTCTTTTGTATTGTGGGATAAGTTCATCCGCCACAATCCGAAAAATCCCAAATGGTTTAACCGTGATCGCTTTGTCCTTTCGGCAGGTCACGGTTGCATGTTGCAATACGCCATGCTCTACCTCACGGGCTACGACAGCGTCAGCATTGACGACATCAAGCAGTTCCGTCAGTGGGGTTCTTCCACCCCTGGGCACCCCGAAAACTTTGAGACAGCAGGCGTAGAAGTCACCACTGGGCCGCTCGGCCAGGGCATTTGTAACGCGGTAGGCATCGCAATGGCCGAAGCGCATATGGCAGCTAAGTTTAACAAGCCTGACTGCAAGATCGTAGATCACTACACCTACACCATCACGGGTGACGGCTGCCATATGGAGGGCATTTCGGGTGAGGCTTGCTCTTTGGCGGGTCATCTGGGCCTGGGCAAACTGATTGCGCTCTACGACGACAACCACATTTCGATTGATGGCTCTACGGATATTGCTTTTACTGAAGACGTGAGTAAGCGCTTTGAAGCTTACGGCTGGCATGTGCTGCATGTAGAAGAGGGCAATAGCGATTTAGATAGTATTGAGAAGGCGATCGCCGAAGCTAAAAAGGTCACCGACAAGCCCACGATGATTAAAGTCACAACCACTATTGGCTATGGTTCGCCTAATCGAGCCGGGACTGGCGGCATTCATGGTGCGATGCTCGACGTAGAAGAAACCGAAGCCACTAGAGAAAATCTAGACTGGAAGTACGACCACTTTGAAATCCCAGAAGACGCCCTAAAGCGCTACCGTCAAGCCATTGACAAAGGCGCTGAAGCCGAGGGCGAGTGGGAAAGCCTGCTTTCTACCTACCGCGATAAATACGCCGACGAAGCCAAAGAATTCGAGCGGATGCTATCTGGCAAGCTGCCCGACGGTTGGGAAGATGCGCTGCCAACCTACAAGCCAGAAGACAAGGCGCTTGCCACTCGCAAAAACTCTGAGAAAACACTCAACGCACTAGCCCCAGTTCTACCCGAACTCATTGGAGGTTCCGCTGATCTAACCCACTCAAACCTCACCGAGCTAGAAATCTCCGGCGACTTTCAAAAAGGCGCTTATGAAAATCGCAATATCCATTTCGGCGTGCGCGAGCACGGTATGGGCGCAATTTGTAACGGTATTGCTCTCTATGGCGGCGGTCTGATTCCTTACTGCGCCACCTTCCTAGTCTTTACCGACTACATGCGCGGCGCAATTCGCCTGTCTGCGCTTTCCGAAGCAGGCGTCATCTACGTGATGACTCACGACTCCATCGGTCTAGGTGAAGACGGCCCCACGCACCAGCCGGTAGAAACGGTAGCTTCTTTGCGAGCGATTCCTAATCTCTACGTCATCCGTCCCGCCGACGGCAACGAAACGTCCGGTGCGTACAAAATTGCCGTCAGCAAGCGCAACGCGCCCACGTTGATGTGCTTCTCTCGTCAGGGCCTGCGTAACCTTCCTGGCTCCTCAATTGACGCAGTTGCAAAGGGTGCGTACATCATGTCCGACTCCGACGGCACGCCTGAGCTGATTTTGATTGGTACAGGTAGCGAAGTGGAGCTTTGCGAAGATGCGGCTGAAAAGCTACGTGGCGAAGGCAAGAAAGTTCGCGTGGTCTCCATGCCTTGTTGGAAGCTGTACGAAGAGCAGGACATGGCTTACAAAGAGTCTGTGCTGCCTAAGTCGGTGAAGAAGCGTTTGGTGGTAGAAGCCATGAGCAGCTTCGGCTGGGCTAAGTACTTTGGCGACGAAGGCGATATGATTGCCGTCGATACCTTTGGGGCTTCGGCTCCGGGCGGCGTCATGATGGAGAAGTTTGGCTACACCATCGACAACGTGGTGTCTCGGGCGAATGCGCTGCTGAAGTAGTCCGTAATGGGTTAAGTGATTAAAGGCCCCTGTCAATACGATGTTGACAGGGGCCTTTTAGCTTTTCGAGTTGCCTGGTTTTTCGCTTTGCCGATCTGTACGTTTTTGTGGCATAGAGTAAGGCGCGATCGCTCCTAGCACCGTTACTCCCAAAAGGGCTGAGCAAATTTTACCAGCCAGTCTTTAACCCGATAGGTGGCCTGACAGTCGTCTTCGTTGTAGCGCAAGATGGTGTTTAAGTAGGTGCGATCGCCCGTCGTCAGCCAGTCGTCATACCAGCAGATTGACTGCGCCCCATTCGCCTCTTGATCGCGCCACTCAAACCCCATCCATCTAGCCAAATGCTTCAGCGCGTAGCTCTCTACTGGCAGCGCCACCGCATCTACCACGCGCTTATGAATATCCACAAAGCGCGCGAGCAACTTTTCTACATCCATGCCCGCCATGCCGTACAGTTGGCCCAACCGCCGCACCGTCTGGGCCTCATACGGACAAAAGTGATAAATCGGCGAATTTGGATAGCTGTCCACTAGCGCTAAAAACTCAAACCAAGCGGTTTCCTCGTACTCTGGTGATTCGGCTAATAGCGCGTGAAAGGTCTTTTCTTGGGTGCTGTTATTCACCACCAGCACGCCGTGTAAATAAATTAGATCCTTATCGGGGGCCGCTTCAATATCGAAATAGAGTTCAATCTCTGTGGTCGGCAAATCTTGAGGAGACAGCCGGAAAGTATTTGTATGCAGCCGCGCGATCGCCGTCCCCTGCCAATTTGCCTGCGCCTGAAAAATCATCTTCTCCGTCACCGGCCACTCTACATTCAAATCGCTCGCTAGCTGATACGGCTTAGCCATTGCCAGCGATTCTACTGTCGTGATTCCCAGCGATTCTAGTACCGGATACCGGGCCATCGTTACGCCTGGTAGCAGAGAAAGATGATTTTGAGCGATCGCTTCCTGGTAGCAATGACTCAGCCAAGGACACATATCACATCGACTGCGAGAGATAAAAACCTCAGGCGGCTGTGGCAAATTCAAAATACCGCCGCCATCCGTCAAGCAGTCATCCAAAGCAGCTTGCAACTTCGGTACGTAGCGCTCCAAATCTACCGCGCGACGCTTTTCTTTTAGCTGTAGCCAGCTCGTCTCGGGCCAAACACCCTGCATTTCTGCCAGCACATACGCACTGTAAGCAGCCACTAGCTGATACTCCGGCTTAGCCTTCTTCCCCATCTTGATATTGAAGGGCACATAGTACCAGTTCCCCAACCAAGACTCTCCTTCCTGCCTCATTAGCACATCAGGTCGGCTACGAAAGCGTACTCCCTCCGGACCATCGGCCACCAAAGTGCCCCGATAGATCGTTTCTGCGCCTGCCTGCATCAGTTGCAGCGTCGCACGAGCGGCGGTATCCCAGTCGTCTCGTTCATGAGTAGGACGGCTCAGCGTTCCAAACTCGGCTAAAATGCGCTGCCGATGATCGGCGCTGTCCTGGCGAAGCTTAACGAAATAATCACTGGGCGGATCTTTGAGGGCAGGGTCACCATAGCTGTCCAAATAGACGCGACGACGACAGCGTTGATAGTGAAACAGCATGTCATCGGTGAACCAGATGAAACGGTGTGTTGGCTCAGCCGTTGAAGACAGAGCAGGAGAATACGATGAGCTAGAAACCATTGACTAGCATTACTACCGTTGAGAGAATACGCCACCTAGTTAAAAACGCTAGGGTAAAAACGTTAAGAGACTTCAAAATCGATGCTCTTGCTAGCCTAACGTAATTCCGGCTCTAGCTGCGGCTTGCCAGCTTTCTTAGTCGTTGCAAACAACGTCAATCTTCGTGCTTGCTAAGACTCATTACTATAGACATATCTCAGCTCTCCGCTCTGACAAATAGAAACCTCTACGGTTTCGTTGGCCACGCAAATGCCGTCAATCTCGTACTGATCGCCATTGACACGCTTCGCTAGAACCTCGTAAACGTAAAAGGTTTCGCCGTTTATCTCAGTCGTATCGACCGGCGCAGCAGGCCCCATAAACTTAACGGCTGCATCGTCAAAAATGTAGTTGAAGTTAATGCTGGTATCGGAGGCTGTCATCGAAAATTCACCGCAGTCGTCCGCGTAGCTGCCCTCAGCATAAAACTCACAGGTAGTCGGCGTTTCGTCGTATCTTAGCGTTTCGGCAGCGATCGCCCCGGTCGCAGAAAATCCTAGCAACGTAGCTGAAATCAACAGACTTTTCATAGCAGTATCCAGGAATTGAGCTGAGCATATCTACAGGGTAATACGCTTCAATTCCGCACAGCAGACACTATCCGTTAGCTTGCAAGGATCTACCGGGTTAGCAGTCCCCCGCTAATTCGCTTCAGCGCCTTTTGCACGACATCTGCATATTTCAAGTCGCCCGTAAAAACTCGGCCCATCGCTCTAGTTGCAAAAGGATAGTTCAAAATTGTCTTGTAGCTCAGGTGAGGAGCCATATAGAAAGCCTTGGCCAATCTTGAAGCTAGCCGCATTTCACTACCTAGCTCTGTAGCTATGATCTTTGTGTAGTCAGCTAAAGCTTCGGATTCTCCGTTCAATGCACGGGAAATGGTCGCTGCCGCCTTCACCCCGGTAAAAATAGAAGGCCGAATCCCCTCCGCCGTAAACGGATCGACTACACAGGCCGCTTCTCCAGCGAGCAGAGCATTCTGCGTGTGTAACACCTGGTCGCCATCCCACAGACACACCGGATGGCCGTGCTTTTGTTCTGCTGCGCCATCTACACCAAACGCCGCTGCGTATTCCACCATCGGCTCTACCAAATCGCGACCCTTGCGCTGATTCGTACAAAACGCGCCGCTGCCAATTGAATAACCGTCGCGTTTGGGAAAGTTCCAAACATAGCCGTTCTTTAGCAAGCCAAATTCAAAATGGACGATATGGCCGTCTTCCACCGCGACTTTTGGCTCAATCTCAATCGCGCCCGCTACAGATGTCTTTCTCTCTTCAAATCCTAGCCATTTGGCCATTGGCCCGCGCCCGCCGTCCGCTGCAATCAGATAAGTCCCTTCAAAAGTATCGCCTTCGCTGGTGAACACTTGCCAGCGATCGCCCTCGAACTGAATGCAGGTTGCTTTGGTGCGATCGCGCAAAACCGCCCCCTTCGCTTGCGCCTGCTGCACTATGTAATGATCAAACTCATTGCGGCGCACCATCCAAATTGGCGTCTCTAAATCTGCTTCAATCGCCTCTTCCAATTTCCAGGTATAGCGCGTACGCGTCACCTTTTGCGAAATGACTGGCTCAAAATCAAAGTCAAACCACTGCCTAATCTCCGGCGAAACGCCACCGCCACAAGGCTTGTAACGGGGCAACGCGGCTTTCTCTAGTAGCAGAACGCTGTGCCCCCGCTGGCTTAAATGATAAGCAGCACTTGCGCCCGCAGGCCCTGCGCCTACAATGATGCAGTCGTATCGTGGCATATTCGTATTAAGGGAAGAACATTTTTAGATTCTCTAGTCATGAGATTCAGTCGTTTCGACTTGGGCGATCGCATACCGAGCCGCCGCCAAACTCAGCCTAGCCTGCTCTAGCGCCGATAACTTATCCCAGTCAGCCTGCCGCACAGAAATCACCGTCGCATCAACCAATTCTTCCGCCCCGCTGCTGCGCATTGCGAACGCCATCGGGCGAGCCATTACCTGCAAGTCGGCCTCACCAATTGCCGTGACCGTCCCTTTCACGCAGGCAATCATTTGAGCCACCATCGGCTGAGCGCTTTCGGAGAGTCCCTGAGTAGCCTGTTGAGCTAGCTGCTGAGCGCGATCGCTAATCGCCGCCAACACAGTCTCTGGCAGCCGCGTCGCAAACTTCTGTTTTAGCAATGCCAAAACATCCACATTCGATCCCGCCCAGATCTGATCGAGTTGCACCGACAGCCCTTGCCACCCGGAGATCGCCTCTTCATCAGAAATTTCTAGCGACTGACCTGCCGTCTCTAAATCTTCCTCGTAGCTTTGTGTCACTGAACCGGGGAGCCAGGGGTAACTCTGTTCCATCAAAACTGACTGCAACAGCTCAGCCTGCGTCTTAGACAAATCGGGATTGCCCGGATGGTTATTAGAGGAGGAAGGATTAACCATAGCGTTACGATTGCCTAATAGCAGAATGATGGGTGACTCAAAACAGATACAGCGTAAATTTTCTTCGTTCCGCAAGAACGACTACTTTTTCGGCCACGTCTCCAAAAAATATCAGAAAAAGGGTGGCTAACTCGATTCGCTCTGACTTACTACCATAAACTCTAGCCTTGGCCCATCAGCCTTATTGCCAAAGCGAATTTGCGTTCCTGGAGCCAGCGTCACCTCTTGCCGATGTACCCCGCGCCACACGCCGTCTTGCAGATAAAACGTCCCAAATCGCGAGTCATCTTTCAAAAAATAAACGCACTCCAAAACGCCCTCGACTCCGCTTTCTGAGTGCTGACTCATCATCCGCCGATGAAAAATCTCGGCATGGCTACTCGACACCCACTGCTCAGAAAGCACCAAATCATTGCTCTGCTGTCGGCCAATCCGCAGCCCGTCGCTGTCAATTACCCAGGTCTGAGCCGGATCGTCAGCATCCCTCAAAATGGCCTGTTCCTGACGCAGCAAACTGCCCGCGCTCGGATCAAACTGCGTGGTGGTTTCTAACGATTGCAGTAGCTCCCCGTCAAAATCGGGATGCATGTAGAGCACAGGCAGCGTCCAAGCGGGCTGATTGAAATGGTAAATCGCCAGCAAAGTCTGACGGGCCACCGCCACCGCTTCGTCAACCGGACGACGCTCGGCCAGCGCCTGCGTAAATACCTGAATAAACCGAATCGCCTCATCATCCGCAATCGAGTCGCGCATGGCCACCACCGCCGGTAACCCATGATGCAGCAGCACCTCGGCCAAACTACTGCGAGGCAAAGACTCCGTCTGAGTTTGCTCAGGCTGCGCCCCCCAGCAGGTGTTAAATACGGTCAGCTTCACCCTAGCGCGAACCAGCATCTGAGCCAGCTCCGTCCCGCTGAGCGTATCTTCTGATAGATACAGCAAACCGCCGTCTGCCCCCGGAACGCCGTGCCCAGAGTAAAAGAAGACGTTGTAGTCGCCATTATCTAATTGGCGCACTAGCTCAGTTGCGCTGGGCTGAAGCAGCACGTCTACTCGTCTTTGAGCAGAACGCAAGTTCAAATCGCTGCTGCGCTCTAAAATTTGCTTCAGCAGCTCGGCCTCTTTAGCCAAATGTAGCTGAGAGTTAGGTCTATTTTCTTCGCCCGGTTTGCCTAGCACCAGCAAAATTTTCAATGACGGGTCTAGCTTACCTAGCTCTAGCTCCTCTACATCGCTGCTCGTCCGGCTAAACAGAATTTTCTTGCCGTTTAAAGACAGCGCCTGACTACCAGGCTGAGGCTGCATAATCTCCCAGGGCAGCGCGATAATTTCTGGACAGCGAATCTCTAGTCTCACTCGCAGCGGCAGCTCTCGCCCGGTCGCAATGCCTCTAGAGCGCTCAAAGCTACTTTCTACCGGCCCGCTAAACAGCCAGCGCCACAGGTTAATGCCCAAATGCTGCATATAGCGGCTGCTATAGCTTTCTGGCTGGCCGTTCTCGATTTCCTCGGGTACGCTTGCCATCACCGGTTCGATCATTGCCTGCGCATTTAGCTCGGAGCCTAGCTCTGGCACGATATGCGGAACTTGAGGCAGCCCGCGCAGCGAAAACATGGTTTGCCAACTGTGCCAGGCTTGCGCTAGCTCCGCATCCCAAGCGCAGTCGTGATGGACATGGCCGCTAAGGTGAGGCGATCGCAACACCCAAATCGCAAACCGATTCTCAATCGGCAGCGCTGGCCTAATTTGGTCTTCCGGCGGCATTGGCGCAGCCTCTTTGGGGGAGAATCGCTGCAAACTATCGACCACCAGCCACAGACACAAAGTATCCTGGTTAGCCATTAACTCTCACAGCTCCCACGCTGGTCGGGCGGTAAATTGGGAGCGCCCATAGCAAACTGCTCGACGCTGCGGCTTAAAGCCCAACCCTGATTGCCTGGTGACAACAGCGACACACCACCTGGGGCTAGCGGCAAAGCTGCGTCCTCAGTCGATTTAACGGGCGCAGATCCTTCGACTGGCGTTTCAGCGAGGCTATTTCCCGACGGAATTGTACAGACCTTGAGCTGCACCCATTGCGCAGCGGCGACCGGTTCGAGCGCAACTATTTGAGCGATCGCACCGACGGGTATTGTAAAAGGAACCGCATTGGGCAGGCTGCCATCCTCGGGGTTGGGATAAATCAAAATCTGAGTCGCTCCCTCAGTCGGCAAAACATCGCGATCGCTAATGCCCGGTGTTGCGGTAGCGGTATTTCTGGCCGTATTTCTGGCCGTATTCCTGACCGTGTTACCAGATGTAGGCGCAGAACTCGATGCTCGGCGAATCCGCACATACGCACCTTTACTCAGGTCAACTGGAGGGCTAGGTACTGGAGCAGAGGCAGCGCCCGAGCTGATTTCTTCTTCATTTAAGGATTCTAATGCACTCGGAGAACTCGCCACTGGCGCACTAAAGCGATTAGTCAAGTCGGGAAGGAGGAAATAGAGTAGCCCGCCAGCCCCCGCTAATATCAGTAGGGCAATGCCCCCTTTCAAGACTCCAGAGGCCGCGTTTGAGGGTTTGGACTTAGGAAACTGTTGGGTCTGTCCCGTTAATGACCGACCGCTATCAGTGTCATCAGCGCCCGCCATCAGTTGAGTCGTAGCGGTGTCTTCGCTTGGACTGCGGGTAGCTGAATCAGCGGACGCTAGCGAGGCTAAACCCGTCTGAGACCGCGATCGCTTTTTACCCAGCGGCAAACTCGTCACTGGTACAGCCGCTGTCTCTGCTCCCTGCGCACGAGTGGCCAACTCCCTGGGCACCATGCGCTCCGAAGGCAAGGCAACCCTCACCCCCACTAAACCCACTGTTACGTTGTCGTGGCCGTTGTATTTATTCGCAATCTCCACTAGCTGCTGGCCCACAGCCGACACCGAACCCGAGCCGACTACCAGTGGCCTTAGCACAGAGGGCCAAAACTGCTCGACGCGATCGCTATCACTCAACCCGTCCGAGCACAGCAAAAACAAACAGTCTTCGTCCATCACAAACCGCTGCACGGTTGGCCGCAGCGTTTGCGATGGCCCCATTCCCAAAGCCTGAATCAAAGATCCTGAGCCTGGTTGAGTGAGCGCCTCTCGATACAAACCACCGGCTAGTCTCACTTGCCGAGAAGCCACATCGTCATCTAGCGTTACCTGCTGGCAGTTTTGCTGACTAATACGATAGGCCCGACTGTCGCCCAGATGCGCAATATAAACATCAGCCCCTTTCATCAGTGCCAGCACTAACGTAGTGCCCATGCGATCGCGAGCCTGTCGCTGCGCCTGATCGTTCTGAGCCGAAATCTCATCGTTAGCGGCGCAAATAGCCTCTTCTATCGCCAGCGTCAGCGCTGTCGAACTCAGCCCAGGCGCATCTGTCATTAGCAGCGGTTCTAGCTGATTGCGAATCGTCTCGATCGCCAGCTTAGAAGCAATATCGCCCCCCTGATGTCCGCCAATGCCATCACACACAATCAGCAGTTGAGGACTCGCTGTTGTCTGCTGCGAAGTGACTGACGCTGTCGCCCCACTTTCCGGGTAGCAGGCATCCTCATTGCGTTTGCGAGTCGGCCCTTGATCGGTATATACGGCTAAGTCGTAGTTCACCGTTTGGCCCTCTGCGCAGACCGCGATCGCCGCCGAAAGTCGTTCACAAAGCTGCTCTACCGAAAGCTGCTGCCGCTCCAACTGCTCACATAGCCGTTCTAGAAAAGCTCGCACCGCTTGATTCGCTTTTTCTGCGAGTGATCGCCAGCTCAAACCCAAATCTATCAGCGTTGGCTGCTGCGTTGATTGCCCAGCCAGCTCAGCAGAGGTTGCTCCCGCCGCTAGCGCCAACAGACGAACAATCGATCCATCCACTCGCAGCAAATTTGCGTCCAGCAGCGTCGCGGCCACCTGTTCTTGAACAAAAGGCTCCCAAAGCTGAGCAATCTGCCACAACCAGCTAAGCTGGCGCAGCGGTGGCGCACTTTTCCACTGGCTGCTGAGCGTCGGCAGCAGTTCCGGTACATGGCCTGGGCCAGCCGCTGTATCGGCCTCTACACCCACCGCCAGCGCACTCGACTCCAGCATCGTCACGTAGTCACCATCCGGCGTTTTCATCACCGAATAAACCCTGGGCACATGCAGCGGATAGGCCGACAAATGCAGATAGGCCGTTAGAAAGGTAGGCAAATCGGGCGGCGATTCTGGAACGAGTCCGGGCTTAGTATCTAGAAAGGTGCGATCGCGCTTAAGTAAATAGCGCTGATTCACCAGGCTGTTGACCTTCAGCGTAGAGACCAAATCTCCCACGCCCCAAAGATAGTAGTGAGGCAGCGCACTCTGACAAACCTGGCAGACTAACACGTCCTCAGGATTCACCGTTTTGCAGCTAGGGTTAGGGCAATTAATCACTAAACTTAAATCACTCAACAGCAGACCCTTAGTACATACCAGCTAGTACATACCAGCGAGCCACTGTCAGAACAACATTTTTCAGAACAACGATTTCAACAGAACTGTCGCCTATTTAGACGCTTCTACAACCCGAGGAAGACCCATGCTGTAGTTCAAAACACGGTTTTCCAGGTTGTAACTAATATCTCCCGACTTTAGCAGGGCGCGGACAAAGTGCTCTAGATCCGAGCCAATCCGCCTCAGATTATAGTCCGTTAGCGTCTCTCCCTTATAGTCATCAACTAAACGATCAAATTCCTGATTCACCCTTTTAACGGCTTCGTCTGTCCAGTTAAACTCATTCTCTGGATCAATATCTAGCGTCAGCTTATCTTCACTAGGCACTATCTCGTTATCTTCAATCGTCGCCGCATAAATTAAGACATGGCGGGTTGTAGACTTTAGCAGCATAAATAGACACTCACAAACAGAAATAAGGACAAAAATCGCAAATCAAAAATGACAGGTTCTGTCCATAAAAACCTTACCTGCCTATTGTAAGCGTTTAACCTGCGTCCTGTGACGTCGGAAAAGGCAGTGAAAAAACCCGTCCAAACAGTCCTCCTACTGCCTAATTACACAGCCAGTCAAATTGTCCTATCTCAAACTTTTACTCATTCGCCATGCTCAGTCCGCAGGCAACGTTCAAAGACGAATGGAAGGTCAAAGTTCCACCTCGCTAACCGATCTCGGACGACAGCAAGCAAGACAGTTAGCCCGTTTAATCGTGCCAACCGCGCCCAACCGTCCGCTCATGGGTTGGCCAACCCATCTCTACAGCAGCCCACTCCTACGCGCCCAACAAACCGCTCAACCTTTAATAGATGCGCTCCAGTCCTTAGATCATCAATTTCAAACCATTGTCGATAGTCGTCTTCAGGAAATTCATCAGGGTATTTTTCAGGGACTCACTTGGTCGGAAGCTCAGGCGCAGTTTCCGGATCTGTGCGCCCACCTCATGTCCAGTCTAGAGTGGCACCCGGTTCCAGGGGCCGAATCGCCAACAGCCGCTAGCACGCGATCGCACCACTGGCTTCAGCATATCCTTAGCGCTCACTCACCGGGAGACACCGTTTGGGCCGTTTCCCACGCGGGTATCATGCTGCATTTAATTACCGAAATAATGGGCTGCGTTAGCGAAGCCTCTCCCAAGGAGAATCGCCTCTGGCAGACAGAAATTGACCATACGGCAACCTTCGAATTCTGGCTCTCTCAACTTGATCTTAATCACCCGCTAAAGGCATCGCAGCCAGATGCCTTCAGCCCAAAACGATGGATTCTCAAACGATTCAATCAGGTCGTCTCAGACCCGCTAGCCGTGCCAGCCCAAACAAATTGCCTCGCAGAATAGCCTCAATCATCCCCCAAAACGACCGGTCTCAATTTCAGGTATCCTCTATAGATTAAGGTTCGATACTTATTAACCCCCTTTCGAGACCAAGCCCGTTTGCGGCTACGGGCTGAAACCAGGAGCCAGCATGATTAACCCAGCCAGCGAAACCTTTGGGCAAGCTCGACAAGGCAGCGTTGCCGCGATTATTCAAGTGCTCAACGAGCAGCTAGCCGACCATGGCATTCGTACCCGCGCTGTGGTAGCCGATGGGATGCTGCAAATTCTATGCGAAGCTGCCGGTGCCAAGCAGCTAGACCAAGAAACAGTGGTCAATCGCGTTCGCCACGTGCTAGAAACCATCAGCCCTAACCGCATTCGCAAAGTCAAAATCAACAGTCGTACTGTTAAAGAAGAACAGCTCCTCTGGCTCGAAGAAATCAATCGGAACCCTGAAAATGCATTGCTGTGGTCTGAAATTATCATCCTCAAGCAGCCTTTTTTTGCCCAGCGGTGGGTGCGCGATCGCAAGCTCAGATCGGCTGGCCCGCTAATCAAAGACGTCACCGATCCGGAACCCGTCGTCAGCTTCTCCACTATGTTTATCAGTGGACTGGGTCTAATTGCCCTGATTCTGGGGGCCTTGTGGCTATTTAGAGAAGATCTTGGTATTGGCAAAACTAACATCGCTGAAAACACTGCGACATCTGCCGAACAGCCTGCGCTCAACCCACCTAATGAAGAAACGCTAGCTATCGGCGACGCTGACCAAAACCCTGCTGATCGCGCTGCTAACACGACCCCTTCAAATCTGCCTGAATCGGGCGATCGCAACCCACCCACCGCTACCAAAAAACTACCTAGCGATAATACACCCATCCCTAGCGACGGCGGCAGCTCTGGCCCCACCGAAGACGCCTTTGCCGAAGCCGTACGGATCGCGGGCAAAGCCGCCGAAGACGGACTCACTGCCAGCAGCAGCGCCGAATGGCTCGCACTCGCCTCGCTCTGGCAAAGAGCCTCCGACCTCATGGGCGAAATTCCAGCAGGCAACGACCGCTACAGCGTGGCTCAAAACCGAGTGAGCGCTTACAAAGCCAACAGTAAAGCCGCACTTCAAAAAGCCGAAGCCGCTCAGTAAGGTTAAAATCCTGTCAGTCTCTGAGACTTTGCTAAGAACTGGGCTGTTTACTCTAAACTTATGCCTTGGAAGGTCTGAGCCTTGGTCTTTGCGGCAACGGGCGCACGATCTATGGTTTGCGATCGCACCCGATGCTGCTGAAAATGCTTCTGCCACTCGGTCGGCGCGTCCAGCGTCTCGCCGCCATGCTTCGTCAACCGCTGCCGCACTTGGCACAGCACCGGCGTATTCACACAGGCCCCCGAAATAATCACCTGCCCCTTGGTCAACGACGGCAGCTCCTTTAGCAAATCTCGCCCCGCCGCTTCCACGCCATACTTCAGGCTCTCCTGATCGACCGGATTTACAATCCGCATCAAAAACTGACTCATGCATTGAGAGAGCACGTCCGAATCTAATTTGCCAGGTCGTTGAGTAATCAGTCCTACGCCCAAGCCAAACTTTCGGCCCTCACTCAAAATAGTCCGCAAAATCGCCTTACACCGGGACGGCTCCTTCGCAGGGGCAAACCGATGGGCTTCCTCCACTAGGGTAAATACTGGATAAGGCAAATAATTCTCATCCCCTTCTTGAATCTTGTTCTTTTCGGTATTAATTCGGGCCAAATAGCTCTGCCGCAGCACCGCCGCACAAATTACCTGCTGCTCTTCCTGGCTAATCTCATTCATTTGCAGCACCGTCACCCGCCCCGGCTCAAACAGATCCTTGGGTGCTAGATGATTAGTTTGGTGAAAGTACTGAGAGTTAGCTAAACGATCTAGCTTCCATTCGATAGCCGGTGCCGATGAACCCACTTTAAGATTGCCTTCATCGTCCTCGGCAGTGTCCGACTCGTACACTGACGCAATTAAATCGGCTACATTCCAGCGGTATTCGCCACTGCCGCTTTTATGCTTTTTAAGTCTGATAAATGCTTTGTTGAGGATGGATTGTTGGCGATCGCTCATCTCCGGCAATAGCGTCAGCACATCATAATAATCCAGCGACGAAATTCGAATCGTAATGTCGTCCGGCGTCAAAATTTGCACATCGGGCACATAGCCATCGTCTCCCGCAAATTGGGGATGCCCGCGCATCTCCGCCAGTGTTCCATACTCCCCATGCGGATCAAAAATCAGCACCGCCGCCCGGTTGTAAGGCTGCAAAAACTCCTCAATCAGCACCCCAGCGGTATAGCTTTTACCCGAGCCAGTTCCCGCCAAAATAGCCATATGCGTACTCACCAGCTCCTTCACATCTAGCGACACCGGCACTGCATTAGCGCTTCTCAGCAGCAAAGAACCCACCGTCGCAGACCCCACTTCACCAGCCTGCTTTTTATTCACCACCTTTACTAGCGTTTCATCATCCACAATGCAAACCTTGGCACCTGGATCAGGCGTCAGGCGCGGGTTGATAAAGCCCAAGTCTGGGTTGAAATAGCCAATGACATCTACGGTCACCTCGTAGATTTCGGGACTAGGATCGGTAAAGCCAATGAGAGCGGCGATCGCCTCAGGACTAATCTCAGTATCAGCAAAAATCCGGTCAGGCAAATGATCGCTCAGCCGTCGGTCAGAAATTTTGCCCAAAATATCCAGCATTTGGGGGCCACTGCCACGCGTCTCCGGAGCAGACACCTGATAATAGACAAACTCACCAATCTTCACCTGCCGATTGTCAGCCGTAATAAATAAATACTGATTGCCATTCTCACCCGGCCCTTTCACAGTACCAATCACGCAGTGCTGACGGTTTAAGGCATTCCCACCGGCTTTAGTCATAGCAATCCAACATCAAAAGATAGCTTCACTGATGTTTATAGCAGCTCTAGCAAGGCTTCGCACTATCCACCCATACAAATTTACTATTCTGAAAGGTTCAAGACGCCCTACTAACAATCAGGATCTAACCGCAAAGACTATAAGGCGTCCTATCAAAAGATAGAATAGGAATATATACTCATCGTAAAAAGCAGCCTCACTAAGGTGAACTGTCACCTAAGAAGCATAACTTTCCTGCTTCTAGCTGATAATCTCAGAAGAGACAGCCCAGTAAATGCAAGCTCAGCTAGTGCAAAACTGGCAAACAACCCGCATATCTACACACTGAGTGCCGTTAGTTACTCTTCATTGCTGAGAATACTAGTTGGCATCAACGCCGATTAAGGACTTTTGGAAACCCCGTGAATTCAAACACGCTATCCACTGACGAAAAAAGAGATACCCAGCTTGCAGCCGAGCTACAGTCTGCGGTGCAAGCCAACAGCCCTTCTATAGACAGCTTGGCTGCCAGCGCTGAAGATGTGGAGATATCCACCGAAAAGCGTTCCAATCGGGAGAGACGCATCCTCGCTTCAGTCATCATCCCGCAGCCAGTAGAGCAAGTGTGGCAGGTCATCACCGACTACGAGCACCTAGCCGACTTTATCCCCAACCTGACCCAAAGTACTCTACTGCCTAGCAGCGAAGGTCGTATCCGACTAGAGCAAGTCGGCGCGCAGTGCTTTCTAAAGTTTAAATTCTGCGCCCGCGTCGTTCTAGAGATGACCGAGAACTTCCCAAGCCAGCTAGCCTTCACCATGAGTGAAGGCGACTTCAAGCAGTTCGACGGCACCTGGAAACTCCAGCCAACTGAACAGGGCACTCAGCTATCCTACGAGGTCTCGGTCAAACCGCCTAGAGCAATGCCGGTTGCCCTAATTGAGCATCACCTTTGCCGCAGTATCACCACCAACCTTCTCGCCATTCGCCAGCACTCCATGAAGCTGGCCTAGATCAGGTTTCGTTCAGTCCTTGCAAGGCTCAGCGCTATAAAAATATGCCGCCCAACTGTTTCTATGACAGTCAGGCGGCATATTTTTTGAGTCGATCCGAGCCAATTCGCCTCGGACGCTAGCTTTAAAGAACAAAGGCTCCGAAAGCTACAGAGCTTTACGGAGCCTTGATTTAAACAATACCCCCAGGGGAATTCGAATCCCCGTCGCCTCCGTGAAAGGGAGGTGTCCTAGGCCTCTAGACGATGGGGGCGCATGTGTTTGAACCTTTATAAAGATAACTGCATCTCGCACCTTGTGTCAAACCATAGAGGCATATTTTTTACGCTTCAGAAAATCTAGGCTAGTCGGCTAGAGTTGCGTAAGCGAATAAGCTGACGGCGCATTGTAGGAGAGGCTTCTCCTACATCCTTCAACTGCTTAATGTCAACCTGGCTATCTAACGCCTCTAAATATTCATCATTTCCATAAGCAAAGGCATCGATTAGCGTCTCGACTAGTTCGTCTCGATTGCTCATAGTCATCTGTTCTTCAATGATTCTGAATTTGAGGCGTACTTCGCATTCATAAATTCCAACATCACTATCGGGTAAGGATGATCGATTCGTTGAACTGTCCATATCTTAAATCTAAGTTCCGCAGGCTAGGTGATCTAAAGTAGTTGGTAGACCCTTCAATTCAGCTATCTGAACTTTCACAGGCGACCCAATGCCGTGCAATATCAGACTGTCTGAGTAACTATTGAATTCCCTCAATCTCTTTTGAGATAACACCTTAAGAAGTTGATATGAGAGGGTTTCTCCTATTTTAGAATCAATTATTTATAGTTAATTTGGAACAGAGCGTGACGAGTTTCCCTGAAGGGGTGACACAACGCTCGAAGGCTATGTGGCATATAGGTTTTGCCTTCTGAGGACAAAAAAAGATAGGCTTGTTTTGCGAACGAAACCTATCGAAACCTATGATACCGCCAATCTATCAATCCTATATAGAGCAACGACTAAGTGCTCGTCAAAGCCTGTTACTGTCATTGC
>QBMC01000050.1 GCA_003242035.1 Nodosilinea foveolarum
CTATTCAGATGGCGATCTCAGGTCAATCTCTCTTTCAACCGGGTTGAGCAATTACCTGTATATCTAGATATGTATAGAAACTTGGACACAACTTTCGGTGAACGTTTGCCTATTACTCAGCAAACGTCTACCGAAAAACAGCAGACTTTGAATCGACGGGTAGAGATAAATGGCCTCTACCGAAGTCTTGCTAGGAATTTTTAGCTCTACTTAGCCACGCCGCTCGTTGTCAGCTAAGTTGACAATATTGCAAATTCTAAATGCGTCTGCGAGTCACTCTGCTTACTGCCTTCAGAAGGCTTCACCATTGATACCGTCATCAGCAGAGTAAACGCAGTTGCCTTTCATCTCTAACTTCAGACCAGTCTTAAAAGCAACCTTTTCAAAGTCACTCAGTGAGTAAGTCTAGTTTTTTAATTCTCATCGCCGAAGACGATAGCCGTACCCGACAGGCCCTCATCAACAGTGTTAGCGCTGCTGGCTACAAGGTTATTCCGGCTGTCGATGGACAAGCCGCATTAGAGCGTTTTAACGCTGCGGCTGGCACCATAGATCTCATTATTCTAGACGTGCTGATGCCGCGCATGGACGGATTGCAGGTTTGCCAAATCATTCGAGAAACCTCAGATGTACCCATTATCATAGCGACCGTGTTAGGCAGCTCTGCTGATCGCGTCACTGGACTAGAAATGGGTGCTAACGACTACATCGTTAAACCCTTCTCCACGAAAGAACTGATCGCTCGCATCCGCTCAATTTTGAGACGAGTGCCTAGCCCCAACGCCAGCAGCGCCGACCGCGATGAGAACGAACCAAGTAGCAGCACTTGTCAGTCACCGGGCAGTCAAATTATCAAGATAGGCCAGCTCACCATCGACCCCGTCACCCGAAAAGCCTATCGCGGGAGTCATCAGCTCCGCCTCACCGAAATAGAGTTCAGGCTAATCGAGCTTTTGGCAAACCGACCTGGCCATATTTTCTCTCGCGGAGAAATTCTTCAGGATCTGTGGGGCTACGATGCCAGTAGCGCTGCCGATACTAAAACTGTAGATGTGCATATTTCGCGCTTGCGGATCAAGCTAGACGACCACACCAAAGATCCTGAATTCATCGTTACTATCAGAGGTCGCGGATATATGTTTTTGGTTCAAAAATAGCGATCGCCCTCCACCACCAAAGTCTTAAACACCTGATCGGCAGGCAAACCTAATTTTTGCGCGCTCGAAGCTGCACTCAAGTCCGCCAGATCAACCTCGTAGGTCAACTGCTCGTAGTCAATCTGGAACAAATCTAAAGAACGGGCCGCGTTGGTCTTCATCTCGCGATATTGACATGCTCCCCGTGCTTAAGCAGCGGGGATTCTTCACCACGTCCACCTAAAAGGAGGATCGCTGAATGGGCTAGACGCATCATCGCGAACTGCTTCTAAAGAAGTCTGACACTCACTCCGTCGTCCGTTTTGAGTCTCCGAGTATCCCCCGGCGACTGATTGAACTAAAACTATTTAGTTCAAAGATACTTAGTTTTTTGAAAGTGCGTCCAGGTTGGATTTTAGACCATTGCCTTTGCCGCTTCCCAGTTCTAGTTCAGGCTCGGTTTCAACCCGTTATCGGATGGTTATCGACTGCAAACGTATGGCGGGGGTTTATGTATTATTCCCACCTCTATTTTATCACTCGAAGGAAGGTTGAACCCATTGGTGTATAAAAATTGTACAAAAACTAAAGCCGCCCTAAAAGGACGGGGCTTTAGACCCATTCCTCCGGTAACTTAAGACACCACTTGAGGGATATCTAGGGTGCCTGTACAGTAGCGATCGCGCCCTTCATACTTAGCCTGATAAAGGCCCTGATCGGCAGCAGCTACCAGCATATCCGGATGACTATTTACAGGCGAAGTTACCACCGAAATACCTAAGCTCAAAGTAATGCATTTGCTCACGTCAGATTGGCTATGAGGAATATCTAGCTGCTGAATCTCTTGCTGAATGCCTTTAGCAACCTGCTCTACCCCATCCGCATCGGTATTCGGTAAAATAACCGCAAATTCTTCACCGCCATAGCGAGCGACTAAATCTGTGCTCCGCTTCACCGCCCGATCTATCGCTTGAGCCACCCGCCGCAAGCAAACATCCCCGGCCTGATGGCCATACGTATCGTTAAAGCTTTTGAAGTAGTCGATATCGCACAAAATCAGCGCCAGAGAAGACCGACCCGATCCAACATTTTCCCATTCTTGCGTTAAGTAGCTATCAAAAGAGCGGCGATTAGCCACCTGCGTCAGGCCGTCCATACTAGCCAACCGTGCTAGCTCCCGATTAAATTCTAACAGCGCCACCTCAGCGTGCTTTCGCTTAGTAATATCGGTAGCCGTGCCAAAGATCTGAGTCGGCTGTCCATCTTTATCTCGCTGAAAGACAGTTTCACGACACAGCAGCCACCGCCAGTTACCCTGACGATGACGAAAGCGATATTCATTCTCAACCACTTCGCCATCGCTAATGGCAGATAGCTTCCTACGCTCCGAAATTATCAGCGCTTTTTGATCAGCGTGAACCAGCTTCTCTAAGTACTGCGTCCCCAGCTTCTGAATTTCGTAAGCTTCATAGCCCAAAACATTCGTAATCCAACGACTGATGTAGATATTGCGGCCATCTACAAATTCATCTACGTACAGAATATTAGTACTTGCGTCGATAATGCCTTGAATAAACCGCTGGCTTTCTTGCCAAGCTTGCTCCGCCTGCTCGCGCTCAATCGTTTCTCGCTTAAGCTGAAGGTTGCGCTTATCTAGCGTAGACGAGAGCTTTGTTTGGCTAACAGATTCCACCGCCGCCGCCGTCAGTAAAGCAACCGAGAGCATCATTGCTTTTTCTAAAGCGCTCCAGCTATGAGCCTGAACCCGCTCGCACCACAGAACGCCCACTGCCTTTCCCCGGCAGCGAACCACTACCTCTAGAAAAGCGCCAGGTGCACAACATATCAGCGTTTTTTCGATCAAAGCGTCGAGCGGAGAAATTACTTGCAACGAGACCGCCAAAGCAACATCCTCAACCGCTAGCTCAGGGCGACTTGCTAACGGATCATCTTCACTCAAGCCGATTCCAGCTAAGTAAGAGGCGAAAAATTCCTTAGCGATCGCCTCACCTTGAGTATGCTGATTTTGCCGACTGTCGTAGCGATTGACTAGCCGGAGTTCTGTCTCCTCAAACTGCCACCAGCTCACTCGGTCTAAGTCCAGCATCGCAGCGATCGCAGCGGTGATAATCTGAGCAGCCGCCGTCAGATCGCCACTGTGGAGCAGTGGATGGGCGCAAAGCATTTGTAAGATTTGCTGCTGCTGTTCTACCGTTCGACCGCTAGAGGGCCTAGCACCGGAAGAAAAAGCAGGATTAGTCAAGGCGACCGTTTGTTTGATGGCAGTATCTGCTGACATTTTATTAACTTGCACGGCAACCAGCTCACTATGCGTTGTGTCGTTGTCAACGACTGTGTAAACACTCCCCAAAAGATGACTTTCACCAAGGGCAGCCGCCGACTGTAGAACAGATTGCTTTGAAAGAATTGACATTCTATTAATTAAAAAGCGACCTTGCTCAGCGCTAGTTTTGTTACCGTTATGATTCCCGTAGCTAGCTACAAACGTTCAATGCCACCGCCGCCGCCACTTTAGGAATCTCAAGCGTGAAGATTGTTTTACCCGCTTCGCTCTGAGAGCATTCCAGGGTGCCTTTATTTAACACTCCCACGGCTAAAGCGAGTGGAATTATTCATTCTATGAGGCGACTTGCTCAACCAGACCGAGATCCAATTGAGTAGCGGTTATCTCTCCAGAAGCGTTTTCTTTATCCAGTAGAGCCATTCCCACATGCCCTGCGCTATGGATGCCAGCACTCAATATATTGAGCGCTGCGTTCTCGTCTCTATCCAATCGGCAACCACACGCGCAAACGTGCGTCCTCGTCGATAGAGACTTCTTTACTATCGCGCCACAGTCAGAACATTGTTGGGAGGCATAGGCCGGGTTGACCGCAACGGTCACTCGCCCAAACACCTTCCCGAAATACTCTACCTATACAGCAAACGTATCAATAGAGTGCCTTCACAGCCGATTAAACTATCGCAGTTGATAACAGAGACGGACGGTTGCAAGCTACGAAAACTGATTTACAAACGAGTCAAAACTACTTAAAAATATTGCCGAAAAAGTCAATAGTCTCTTTCAACGCCGCGATAAACGTATCGATCTCAGCCGGTGTGTTGTAAAAGTATAGGCTGGCCCTGGCCGTAGAATTGACGCCTAACAAATGATGTAACGGCTGCGTACAGTGGTGCCCGGAGCGAATAGCAATGCCTGACTGATCTAAAAACGTGGACAGATCTTGGGCATGGACGCCCTCGACTGTGAAGGTTGCGATCGCCGCTCGTCCCGTTCCATCTGACTGAGGCTTTGGCCCATACAGCTTAACCTTTGGCACCTGAGTAATTTGCTCATACAGATAAGCCGTGAGCTGATGCTCGTACTCGGAGATCCGATCTATGCCAATTTTATTGAGATAATCAACTGCGGCCCCTAACGTAATCGCTTCGCAAATAGCAGGCGTCCCGGCCTCAAACTTATGCGGCAACTCGGCATAGGTAGACTGGCTTAGTCCCACGTCCTGAATCATCTCGCCGCCGCCCAAAAACGGGGGCATGGCATTTAGCACATCTAGCTTGCCGTACAAAAAGCCTGCGCCTGTTGGCCCGCACATTTTATGGCCAGAAGCAACCAGCCAGTCGCAGCCCATCGCCTGCACATCCACGCGCATGTGCGGCACGCTCTGACAGGCATCAATTAACACCTTTGCCCCGTACTGATGCGCCGCTTCTACCACCTCAACCACCGGATTAATGCAGCCCAGCGTATTCGAGACGTGATTAATCGCGACTAGCTTTGTCTTATTACCCAGAAGCTGTTGATAGGCAGAAAAATCAAAGTCCTGCGCGTCCGTTAGTGGCACATGCTTCAGCACGGCTCCGGTACGCTGCGCAATCATCTGCCAGGGCACCAAATTACTGTGATGCTCCATCACCGAAAGCAGGATCTCATCGCCTTTCTCTAGATTGCTAAGGCCCCAAGCATAGGCCACTAGATTAATCGCCTCACTCGCGTTACGGGTAAAAACAATCTCATCGCGAGAAGCTGCGTTGATAAAGCTAGCAACTTTATCGCGAGCACCTTCGTAAGCCTCTGTCGCTCGACCACTTAGCGTATGAACACCTCTATGGACGTTAGCATTGTCAGCTTCGTAATAATGCACCATTGCATCAATCACAGACTGGGGCTTCTGAGACGTAGCCGCATTGTCCAAATAAACCAGCGGCTTGCCGTTGACTTCCTGATGAAGAATCGGAAAATCGGCGCGAACCTCGTCTGCTAAAGAGGGTACAGATGAAAGAGCGGTGGGAGAAGCCGTAATAGAAGCAGTCGTAAGTGTCATAAATCAGCTAGGCGGGAATAAATGAAAAAAGAATTTAGCGCGACCAGGCGGAAATGCGATCGCCCAACATAGCCTTCAAAGGTGCAACAGAAATTTTCTCTACAATTTCCATTGCAAACCCATAGAGCAACAGTCGCTGAGCTTGCGCCGCCGAAATGCCTCGGCTTTGCAAGTAAAACACCTCGTCTGCCTGCAACTGACTAACCGTTGCACCATGAGCGCACTTCACATTATCCGCAACAATGTCCAACTCAGGCTTGGTGTCTATTCTAGCTTTGCTCGAAAGCAGTAAATTACGATTGAGTTGCGAAGCATTCGTAAGCTGCGCATTTTGAGCGACGTAAATTCTGCCGTTGAACACAGCATGAGCGCGATCATCCGCAACGTTTTTCTGAATTTGCGTAGCGCTACCATGCGGATAGGTCAGCGTTAGCAAACTATGAGTATCTGCTAACTGTCGGCCACTCAGCGCACTGAGTCCGTATAGATGTGTGTCGGTCTGAGGGCCAGATTGATACACATCTAGATGATGACGAGAGAGCTGTCCGCCCAGGTCGATAGCAGTGCATTGATAGCGGCTGTTAGCTGCCTGTGAGACGGCTGTTTTGGCAATATGAAAGGTCTGAGCGCCTTCGTCTTGCAGGCGAATGTGATCTACCTGAGCGCCTTCTTCTAGCCAAATTTCGGTCACGCTATTGTTGCAGCGCGGCTGCTCGTCGTCGCCCCAAAAAGACTCGACCAACGTGAACTCTGCGTGGCGATCACCCATTACCAGCGTACGCAGATGAGCGATCGCCCCATCTTGAGAACCGCGAGCAATACAGATAGGCGCGTCCACCACCGTGTCTGCGCTCACCCACACCACCATTACATCCGCAAAGCCAACGGTGTTCAGCGCCGTAAAGACTTCGGAGTCGCCTTGGATTTGAGCTAATTTGCTGGCGATCGCCGCCCCCACTTTTTGGCTATAGTCCGGACTACCTAGCAGTACAGACAGTGGGGCGATCACTACACCCTCAAGCTTTTTCTCTATCGCTGAAAGCTCAGCATCGTAATAGCCGTTAACCGTTGCCAGACAGTACTCGCTCGCAAGCGGAACGGTATTCTCAACAACTGAAAGGGATGCTTTCGTAGGTTTCGCCTGCTCTAGCGGCAGCGCTAGCAAGTCACTAAGATCGGTAAATCGCCATTCCTCGTCTTTGCCGTGGGGGAAAGTGCGATCGCCTACCAAACCCAAAGCTCTCTCTCTTAAAGGCTTCAGCCCCAAGCCAGACTCATTTGCTGCGGCCTTTGCCTGAACTGTCAAATCCTTGAGGTAAGCTGCCCGACGAGCCGTAGCCGTCGAACCACTTGCCAATTTTCCGTCAGCCGAACTATCTGTCAATGGCTCCACCGAGCCTACCGTTGTGTCCATTTTGTTGCTCACCTTAGGCCACCGCCTGCTCCGCTGTAATCCAGTCATACCCACGAGATTCCAGTGCCTGAGCTAGCTCTTTCCCGCCCGTTTTCACAATCTGCCCCTGCGCCATCACATGCACATAGTCCGGCACGATATAGTTCAGCAGCCGCTGGTAATGAGTAATCAAAACAGTTGCATTCTGGTCATTGCTCAACTGATTGACACCCCCCGAAACCGTCTTTAGCGCATCAATATCTAACCCCGAGTCCGTCTCATCCAAGATCGCCAGCTTAGGTTCTAGCAACGCCATCTGAAGAATTTCATTTCGCTTCTTCTCACCGCCCGAGAATCCCTCGTTCACGCTGCGATCTAAAAAGCTTACGTCCATTTCAACAATCTCAGAGCGCTCTTCTATCAGCTCGTCAAAATCGAACACGTCAATCTCTTCTTCGCCATTTGCCTTGCGATGAGCGTTATAAGCCACTCGCAAAAAATCGCGGTTGCTGACGCCCGGAATTTCTAGCGGGTACTGAAAAGCTAAAAACACGCCCGCGTTCGCTCTCTCGTGAGGCTCCAGATCCAAAAGGTTACTTCCTTTAAAGATCACTTCTCCAGCAGTAATTTCGTAGTCTGGATGACCTGCAAGCACCTTCGAAAAGGTACTTTTACCCGACCCATTCAGACCCATAATGGCGTGAATCTCACCTGCTTTCACCTCAAAGTTCACGCCTTTGAGAATTTCTGTTCCCTCTACGCTAGCGTGAAGATTGCGAACAGAAAGAATAGTTTCAGCGTTCTCGTTAATCATTCATAAGTCTCCTAAAACTAAATCTCCTAAAACCGTCTTTCTATCCAACCGAATTTTCTAACTTCAGGCTCAGCAACTTATCGGCTTCAGCCGCAAACTCCATAGGCAGCTCATTGAATACATCGCGACAAAAACCGCTGATAATCATCGAAACCGCATCTTCTGGAGAGATGCCTCGCTGCGCAAAGTAAAATAGCTGATCTTCACCAATCTTAGAAGTAGAGGCTTCGTGCTCTACCTGCGCCGAACTGTTCTGTACCTGAATATAAGGGAACGTATTGGCATTAGAAGTATCGCCCAGCAGCATGGAATCACACTGCGAGTAATTGCGAGCGCCTTCCGCCTTTGGGTTAACCTGCACTAACCCGCGATAGCTATTCTTAGACTTACCGGCTGAAATTCCTTTAGAAATAATCGTACTACGCGTATTTTTGCCCACATGCACCATCTTGGTGCCCGTATCAGCTTGCTGACGATGGTTCGTTAACGCGACAGAATAAAACTCGCCGACGGAATTATCACCGACCAAAACGCAGCTAGGATACTTCCAAGTAATCGCCGAGCCGGTCTCTACCTGAGTCCAAGAAATCTTCGAGTTCTTACCCTTACACAGCCCTCGCTTCGTTACAAAGTTGTAGATACCGCCCTTGCCATTTTCATCGCCAGCGTACCAGTTTTGCACCGTAGAATACTTAATTTCAGCATCATCTAGGGCAACTAGCTCAACCACGGCTGCGTGAAGCTGGTTACTGTCGTACATAGGAGCGGTACAACCTTCTAGATAAGTCACCGAACTTCCCTCCTCAGCCACAATTAACGTGCGCTCGAACTGCCCAGAGTCGCCGTTGTTGATGCGGAAGTATGTAGACAAATCCATTGGGCAAGTCACGCCCTTAGGAATGTAAACGAACGAGCCGTCCGTGAACACAGCCGAGTTCAGGGCCGTGAAGTAGTTGTCACCAACTGGAACAACGCTGCCAATGTACTTTTGAATGAGTTCAGGATGCTCTTGAATCGCTTCTGAAATAGAGCAAAAGATAACGCCATGCTTAGCGAGATCTTTTTTGAAGGTCGTCGCAATTGAGACACTATCAAAAATGACATCGACCGCTACGTTAGCCAAGCGCTTTTGTTCGCTCAAAGAAATGCCTAGCTTGTCGAATGTTTCTAGCAGCGCTGGATCAACCTCATCCAAACTATCTAATTTTTTCTCGGCCTGCTTAGGCGCGGAGTAATAGACAATATTGTTGTAGTCAATCGGCGGATAGGCGACGTTGGGCCATGCGGGTTCTTCGAGTTTCAGCCAGCGCTGATAAGCCTTCAGCCGAAAATCCAACATGAACTGGGGTTCGTTCTTCTTGGCTGAGATAGTACGAATCACCTCTTCGCTAAGTCCGCGAGGAATCGAATCGGCTTCGATATCGGTAACAAAACCGTACTTATAGGGCTGACTAACGACAGACTGAACGCTAGAACTCATGGGTAACAAGCAACCTGCTTAGAGACAGGAAAGTGAGGGCGGTAAATAAAAAGGAGTTAATCGGAAACGTGGATTTTAAAACTGCGGCCTTATAACTTACGGACTATGACTTGACAGCGCCGGTCTCTGCTCTAATCTGCTCGAAAGTAATTTCTGTCTCAGTCCCCGAGAACGGATTCTCTTCGGTTAAAAACAGCATACAGTGACATTCTTGACGCTCTTGCATGGGAACACAGGGGCAGTTCCAAAAAGCAGATTTGACCTCAGCTTCTTTGTCCTCGTAGTGACGACAGGGGCACAGCGGCGCACCTAAATCGTCCTTGTGCTTTGCTAATCCTTCTAGAACGACAGCAGTTACGCCCAAATCCTGACAAAAATAGGTGCCCGTTCGCTTAGCGTAGCTTTGGGCAAAGTTCCGCATGATTTCGAGGCTTTTATCAGAACCCTGATTGGGATTGCTTTCGCTCATTTTAATTACGAGGACGTGGAGTTACAAAGGGAATGTATCAGTGATTGGGACAAGCCCGGTGATATTAGCCAGTGATTTAGACTAAGATGCAAGCACTAAAGCAACACAGATGTTGTTTAACTGTTTTAAGGTTACTGTAAGAAGAATACTTTAGCAACCAAAGTGTTTCTAAAGTATTGTAAAGGCTCTGACTAAAATAGTCACTAGGCCCATGCTTTTTAGGCAAAGGCTTTTAGCCAATCATGCATGCCTTTATCCCTGCCATCCTGCGTCAGAAAATGACTGCCCAACAGACGTCTTCCCCCCAAACATCCATTAGAGAGGATATTCTACGCTTTTTGCTGAAGCGCGGGACAGCGACGGCTAGCGCGATCGCCTCTCATCTTCAAATCACCCCACAGGCCGTCCGCCGCCATCTCAAAACGCTAGAGTCTAGCGAACTGATTGAGCACCAGGTCAGTCAGGCCAGCATCGGTCGCCCCAATCATCTCTATCAGCTCAGTCGTCAAGGGCGCGAGCATTTTCCCGATCAGTACGATCAGTTTGCGCTATCGCTGCTGAATACCGTCGCTGACACCCTGGGGCCAGAGCAGGTAAGCCAGTTGCTAAAGCATCAGTGGCAGCGCAAAGCTAAAGAATATAAAGAGTGTTTGGGCGATGCCCCCCTTAAAGATCGAATGCAGACCCTGGTGAAGCTCAGGCAAGCCGAGGGCTATATGGCCGAATGTCATCGGGCTGAGGAAGCTGATGCGGCAGATAGTGCATTAGATAGTGCATTAGACAGTGCGTTTGTAATCACTGAATATAATTGCGCGATCGCTCATATTGCAGAGTCTTACCCGACGGTTTGTGGTCACGAGCTAACCATGTTTGCGATCGCCCTGCCAGATTGCTCTGTAGAGCGCACCCATTGGCTAGTGGGCGGCGAACATCAGTGCGGATATCTGGTAAAAACCAAAGAAAAGCAAGCCCCAGAAGCCAAGCCTTAACTGCTAAAAATCACTCTACATAAATTTCATGTCACTTCAGTTTTTAACCCCAGAAGAGTCTGCCATCGTCGATGCCGCGCTGCTGACAACGCCCGAAAAATTTCTCACTCGAATTACCATCTCTACCGCAAAGCTGCTGGGATACATCGCTAAAGACCTAAATGAGCCGATAGAATCGCTGACTAACAAGCAAATTATCGCCTGGTTTGAAGCCGACTCTAAGCGCAAGCAAACGGAAGGCGTAGAAGCCTCCGTTCTAAAATGGGACGCGACCAACCTGAGCGACCTGCCCACAGAATAGATATATCAAGACGGTTAAGAACTGAAAGCGCGCTTAACGCTTAATCTCATCGCGCAAGTCAGCCAAATCGACGTACGAATCAGACAGATCGATGAGGCTATCGCTGGTCATCGACTGTAAGCTGACCACCTCAATCGAAACGCCGCGCTGACTGAGCGCTTCTAATGCGTAAGATAGGTTGCCATCACCGCCTAGCAGCGTAATCGTCGGGCAGTGCTCAGCAATCCGCAGCATATCTACCGCCATCTCTACGTGCATATTCGCCTTACGCGAGCCATCTGGCATATGGGTGAGTTCTTTACTCACGACGCGATGCCCATGACGATTTAGCCATAGCAAAAAGCCGCGCTGCTTATCATTTTGCGGATCGACGCCGGTGTAGAAATAGGCTCGCAGTAGGCGGCGATCGCCCACTAGCGTCGTCAGGAGCCGCCGGTAGTCCACCTCTATGCTGAGATGAGAGGCCGCATAGAAAAGATTAGAGCCGTCGATGAAAATGGCAATGAGATCGCCGCTCTGAGTCACCGGTCGATAGCGCGACACGCTTGAAGTAACCTGACCTTCGGTGCTATCGACCAAGTTATAGTCAGTATCACCCGTCGAGTCAGAGAGCGTAGAGCGGCTACTCGGCTTACTCTTGGTCGTCACAGTGGTCTCTTCCAGCTTGGGTTTAGATCTACTTCTCTTATTAATCTTGGGCTTAACCGTCTCCATCCCGAGACTGTTGCCTGTTTCTTTGGAGCCAGCAATCGCTGGGGTCTTCACACCAACGCTCACATCGGGGCCGACTAGGTGCTCCAAAGCAGCTCTAGCTTGGGTATCACTGCTTACGCGGGCGCTATCGTTAACTTTTTTCATATCAGACTAAAAGTCACACTGACACTAGCCGAGATGAGTGAACTTCACATTGATTTGATGCAAAATTACGAACATCTCGAAGTGTTTCGAACTTTAACATCGTAAAGCGTAATTACTCCATTTCGGCTATTAGTCGTGAATTATTTAACGTTATGAAGATAAAAAAAGCCATAGAAAGACAATTGCCCTAGAAATCTAAGCCCCTAGAGGATGTGTAGGGTTCAAATACGGGGTAAAAACAATATTCTACCCAAACAAGCTAAAAAACAACTGCACGGCAGCCTAGAAGAGCTGGCAGCCGTCCTAGCACCGTATTCAGCAGCAGGATGAAACAATTTACACAGCTTTTTCGAGCCGTTGATTCTACTACCTCAACCAACGAGAAAGTCAAGGCTCTACAGCAGTACTTTCAAATTGAGACACCAGAGAACGCTGTTTGGGCACTGTATTTGCTGTTAGGCAAAACCCGAAAGCGCCTGATTACTTCGCGCATCTTAAGAGAGATCTTTTTACAAATTTCTGATATTCCTGAGTGGCTGTTCGAAGAAAGCAGATCTCACGTGGGTGACACAGCGGAAACCGTTGCGCTCCTGCTACGAGATACTTCAATAGAACCGACAGGCGCTTCTAGCGCTAATAGTCACACACCTTTGAAAGTGTGGATGGAAGAAATCATTCCCCAGGTGAAAGTTCTTAAAGACGACGAAGACGCCATCAAAAATCTGGTGATCGATTGGTGGGCTACGCTCGAAGACGACGAAATTTTTGTACTCAACAAAGTGTTAACAGGCGCTTTTAGAGTGGGTGTCAGCAGCAAACTGGTGATTAAAGCCCTCTCTAAAGAATACGAACTCACCGAAGCCGTCATTTCTCATCGGCTGATGGGATCGATTGAGACAAGCGCCGACTTTTACAAAGCCCTGATCAATCCAGACGCCGCCGACACCCAACCTAGCCAGCCCTATCCTTTCTTTTTAGCCTCGCCTATTGAGGTTTCTAAGTTTGACGCCGAAAATATGGCCAACTGGCAGGCCGAATGGAAGTGGGACGGCATTCGCGCTCAGCTCATCCACCGGGCCGATCAAGTCTTTACCTGGTCGCGCGGTGAAGACTTGATTACGCATCAGTTTCCCGAGTTTGAAATTGCTATGAGATCGCTCCCAGAAGGCACCGTGCTAGACGGCGAAATTGTCTGTTGGGAGAACAATCGCCCCCTGGACTTCAACTTTTTGCAAAAGCGATTGGGTCGAAAAAAAGTTACAAAAAAAGTCATGGCCGACTATCCAGTGCATTTTTTGGCCTACGACCTGCTAGAAACAGCGGGCGAAGACATTCGCACCCAGCCGCTGCAAGCACGCCGAGCCACGCTAATCGAGTTAATAGATGCTCATCCCAACGAATACATTAGCTACGACCAGCCGCTGCCCTTTAAGACTTTTGATGATTTAGAAGAGCTGCGATCGCGCTCCCGAGAAAACGGCTCCGAAGGACTGATGCTAAAAGCCTTAGACAGCCCCTACCTAGTCGGTCGCAAACGAGGCTACTGGTGGAAACACAAAGTAGATCCCATGACCTTAGATGCCGTGCTGCTCTACGCGCAAGCAGGCACCGGCAAACGGGCCAACCTCTTTACCGACTACACCTTTGCCCTCTGGAAAGGCGACACCCTCGTCCCCTTTACCAAAGCCTACTTCGGCCTAGACAACGCCGAAATTGAAAAACTAGACCGTTGGATTCGCCGCCATACCCAAGAAAAGTTTGGGCCAGTGCGATCGCTCGAACCCCATCACGTCTTCGAAATTGGCTTTGAAGGCATCGCCGAATCCAAACGCCACAAATCAGGCATTGCCGTCCGCTTCCCCAGAATTCTCCGCTGGCGAACCGACAAACCCCTAGCAGAAGCCGACACGCTAGAGAATGCGATCGCCCTACTCAAAAGCTACACCACCGCCGGAAAAGCTCCGCCTTCATAATTCATCACTACCGTATCTCTACCACCCCGCGCTCATTTAGCTCCGGCGCACGAGACGGTTTGAATACCTGACAAACCCAATCGCCCGTTTTATTCGTTAAAAATGGAATCGTGCTGCCATCGCGCGGGAGGGTTCGGGTGCGATCTCGGCAGTTATAAAGCTCCAGCGGCTGCTTCTTGCCATCCACACTAATCACCGTTCGATATTCCCAATACCGCTGAGCGCTGCGACGCAAACTCTCCAGACAAATCTGATGGCTATTAGAGACATAGCAAGCCGGTGTTTGCGCAGAAGCCGCCGCACCGTAATTCACCAACCAGACGCCAAAAGGCAGCGCTAGTAAAACAATCACCACCGCCCACCAAACCGTTAAAAATTTATTGACCAAAAAAGACTTTATGGCAAGCATCAAAGCAGACTATTGATTTCATACATACAGTTAAAACAGCAGCAAAATAGGAAAAAACTGCTTTCAAGAACTCGTTGTCAAAGACGTTGGCCTCTGTTAAAGTCTATCGCCTCACCGCGCAAGATGCTTTGCTAAATGCCTGCTAAAAACCCACCGATATAGATCGCAACAGGTCGCTCAAAGCCGCAAATTCTTACTTGAATTCGCGAAATATACAAATAGATGCAAGCAAAAGAGCACGTATCACAGCTACCATTAATCCCCCTTATATAGCCTGTTAGGATAACCAAACTAAAATTGGCTTCCTTCATTCTTTGCCCTAGAATTCCTTTCTCCGCTTGACCATGACAGCTCAAACTATCCCCGTTCTCGATCTGCAAGACTTCATCGGCGGCCATGAGAAAAAAGCAAACCAGTTTGTCCAATCTCTCGGAGACGCTTTGCATAAAATTGGCTTCTTCGCCCTCATTAACCATGGCGTAGAGCCGCGAATTATTCAGGCCGCCTATAGCGCTGCCGAAGCCTTCTTTGCCCTTTCTAGCGACGCCAAAGCTCAGTATGAAATTGCTGGTCTCAAAGGGCAAAGAGGCTTCACTCAGTTTGGCAAAGAACATGCCAAAGACTCTGACGCACCGGATTTAAAGGAGTTCTGGCATCTTGGCAGAGAGCGGCCCACCGAGCATCCCGTTGACTATCCAGATAACGTTTGGCCCCGCGAAGTCCCCCAGTTTCGACCCGTAATGGCCACCCTTTTCGAGGAACTAGAAACCTGCGCCGATCGTTTAATGGCGGCCTGCGCCCAGTACCTTGGTCAACCCGCTGATTTCTTTTCCACCCAGGTCAAAGAAGGTCAGACGATTCTGCGTGTCATTCACTATCCCCCTGTAAGAGCTGAGGATACGCCCAATAGCCAGAGAGCCGCCCCCCACGAAGACATCAACCTGATTACGCTGCTCTGTGAGGCCACTACACCCGGCTTAGAGCTGCTAAAGGCCAACGGCGAATGGCTCGCTATCGAACCGATTCCGGGTCAAATCATTGTAGATACAGGCGATATGCTCCAGGCGCTAAGCAATGGGTTGCTAAAAAGTACCACTCATCGCGTTGTCAATCCGAGTAGTAGTTGCGAACCGACAGGTCAGCGCAGCTCTCGCCGATTCTCGATGCCTTTCTTTGTCCACCCTCGCCCAGACTTCGACCTGACGCCGCTGCCTACCTGCATAGAACAGACCGGAGGCAAAGCTATCTACCCGGCAGAAACCGCTGCCGAAGCGCTCAGCAAACGGCTAAAGGAGATTGGACTCATTTGAAACTCGCCTTCTGAAACTTGCCTTCTGAAACTTGTCTTGCAAAGCATTGAGCGTCGGCGTGATAGAAGGAATTGACAGCAGTAGAATGGAATAGATGCTCGCGCCAACCCCATGGATTTTTCCCAGGCCATTCCTACTTTTGTTATCACCCTACGAGAAGGCGTCGAAGCCGCACTGGTCGTAGGCATCGTTTTGGCTTGCCTAGATAAATCTAACCGCAGCGAACTCAATAAGTGGGTATATGGCGGTGTCGCAGCAGGGATAGCAGGCAGCGTTTTAATTGGGGCGTTTCTGAGTACCGTACTAGGCCGGGTGCAGTACGCAGTGCCTGCCCTGCAAGGCGTTATCAAACCATCCTTAGGCGTTCTGTTTGGCGGCGTTGCCGTTATTATGCTGAGCTGGATGCTGATTTGGATGACTCAGCAGGCTCGCAGCCTAAAAAGCAACGTAGAAGGATCGATTCAAGACGCCCTAGCCGATTCGGAAGAAGCTAGCATCAGCATCTTTAGCCTGGTCTGCATCGCCGTTTTACGCGAAGGATTCGAAACGGTGCTGTTTCTATTTAGCAATCTACAGCAAACCGCCGCAAGCATTTCTGGGGTCGTAGCCGGACTAATAGGCGCATTTGCAATTGGTGTTGGCCTGTTTAAATTTGGCGTAAAAATCAACCTGCGGCTGTTCTTTCAAGTCATGGGCATTTTCTTGCTGCTTATCATCGCGGGCCTCGTCGTTTCCATTTTCAAAAATCTAGACGCGGCCTTTGCTGCGCTTAGCGTCCTCAACCGGCCCAATATAGATCTGTGTATTAGCACCCAGTCCTGCATTCTTGGCCCCCTAGTTTGGGATGCCAGCACGGTTTTACCAGACAAACAGTTTCCCGGCATCTTGCTCAAGACCCTGTTGGGCTACCGCGACCATATTTATCTGTTGCAGGTTATTGTTTATGTCGCTTTTTTGGTGGGTATTGGCGGACGATACCTGCGCAGCTTGAACATTATCGGGCAGAAAGCGACCCAGAAAAAAACTCAGCCAGTCGAGTCGTAATCCTTTGATTTTTTGGCAGGCTTACGGCAGACCAAAGCTAGCGACTCTGACGACTAACTCACCGGCTTTGGGATCGTGCTCGAATACAAAGCCGCCTTGCTTTCGCTCATTCCCAGAGAGAAAGTCAAAATGTTGTTCGCCGGTTTCGTCAGTGTCATCGGGCAGATGTAGGTCTGCCAAAACTTGAACGGTGCGGGCAATTCTTCCGCCGGTATTGCGCAGCGTAAACGGAACGTAATATCTACCTTCAGTAAGACGGGTAGCCTCAGTAATTTCGACTTGAAACGCGGGTGGGATGTTTTTGCTAATTTGCCAGTCGTAAAGCACCAATCCTACGATGAGCGCTAGAACGAACGTAGAGAGGGTAAGCGTGATCCATTCGGCGGGCGATCGCACCCTTTCGCTTTCACTCTCAGTCTTAGCCAATTCATCACTCATCGTTCACCATTCAGGCGTTGAGAAAGAAAACCCAACCTACACCAATATTCGTCCAGCGGCCCCCCCTACGGAGGCAGGTAAGCCCAACACAATAATATTTCCTAGCCACTCTTGCCAGGGATCGTTACCGGTAAGCTGCTGAAAGAAAATCAGCATCAGCGCCGATGCGATTAGAACCACTACATAAGCCAGCAGTGTTTCGGTCAAAGGACTGAGTAGCAAGCCACGCTGCGCCCGTTCGCTACGGTCAGTAAAGCCGGAAGCAAACACAATAATGTACGAAATCAGTAAAGAAGCGGCCATCACTAACAGCAACCACAGCGGCGGCAGCCCAGCCGCTACAATCGAAATTTCCTCAGTCGGCGCAATGCTAAAAGCGATCACAATTGCCCCGATAATGGTTGCGTCTATGTCCACTAACGTATCGCGAATGCCAGCCGCTGCCGCCGATAGCGGGGTGGGGTTGCCCTCCAATACGAACGTGCGGCGCTGACGAATACTGCGCCGGTCGAGGGTAGACCTAGCGAGGGTGACGCCTAAAGAAAACGGGACACCTTCAAAAATCAATTTTCCCAGAGCTTCAGACAAAGGAGTTTCGAGCGTAATGCGGCGAAGTAAAACCAGCGCGATCGCCGCACAAATAATACCAATACCCAGCGCCTCAATGCTTTCTAGCACCGTTTCTAGAGGATGGATAGAGAGCGATCGCCGAAAGCCTTCAATCTGAGTGAGCAATAGCACCACCACAAACGTCGCCGCCTGCACCGCCAGCAGTCGAATCGCGCCGGTAGACGAGCCAATCGCCCAAACCTCAACGGTATAAAGCAGCGGAATCCCAAACAAAAAGCTGCCTGCGGCCCCTCGCAGAATCGCTCGTAGCTCCTCTATCCACATAAAGATTTGCAGAGAATAATTATTTTCTACCGCAGATCTTAACTGAAGATAGCGATCACAGTTAGTTTGGGGTAACTTATGCCCATCGGAATGACTTCCGTAAGAGTATCTAAACCTTTTGCCGTACATTCCTGCGAAACGCATTCCTACGAAATCCGGCCCTGTAGAAATACAGCTCTGTGAAATGTACGAGATTGAAACGCAAACGGTGCAATTTAGATATTTGCAGCAAAGCGCATGACGAGAAAAGGAGATTCTGAGTAATGTCTATGCAATTAAAAGTAGCCGTAGCAGACCGCAAAGCACCCGCCCAGAGGTTGCTAAACCGACCTATGCAGTGGACAATCGCGGGAATTACTGTCCTGGGACTCACTGCTGTAGGCATCGTTAGCTGTACCCCAGCTAACCTTGTAGAGCAGGGCATTGAGCGAGAGCTGCCAAAATACGTTGGCCCAGCCGAAAGCTACGATGTCAAAATCGACGGCCTCAAAGTCGTGTCCAGCAGCGCCGATAGTGTCGTCGCTGTCGGCGAGCGAGTTAAGCCACAGGGCGCTCCCGTGATTGATCGGCTAGTGCTAGATTTGCAGGGCGTTGTCTATAGTCGGGAGCAAGGCCGACTGAGCCAGGTGGATAGCGCCAAGCTCACAGCCGTGATTAAGTCTTACGATTTGGCTGATTTTTTGGAGAGCGATCGCAATGTTCGCAGCGCTGAAGTTGTTTTGCGATCGCCCGACCGGGCCACCCTACGCATTCAGCCCAATCTTGGCAGCTTTGTCCTACCTGCAGGCATCACGGTAGACGTGACCGGGCGGCTAGTCGGGGCAGGCACACAGCTCAGCTTTGAAATAGAAGAAGTCAGCGCCGCTGGCCTGGATCTAAGCGCTATGGTCGCCAAACGACTTTCAGATTTAATTAATCCGCTCGCCGACTTAAAAGATCTGCCCGTCAGCATAGAGATTACATCCGTGATGGTAGCCGGTGAATCCATTGGCCTAGAAGTCGTCGGTGACCCTAAAAGCTTCTCCATGTAACGAGTTGAAACGCCAGAATCTTTCCAAATATACGGCGCTGTGCATAAAAGCAGCCGCTAAAATTAGAGATGAATGGCGATCGCACTGTATGCTTGTAGTCTGAATAAATAGTGACCGATATTTTATACCGGTGCACAGAGTATTAACCGCTAAGAAGTTTCCGTTTGTTAAGGGCTTGTTTGGGTTGCGATGGACGATTGAGCATTCAGTGCACTTCTAGAGTTGTGCGAATGCTTAAGCCCTCAAGCCCACTTTTCCTTAGTCAGTAATGATTAGTTCAGTACTTAACTTCAATCCCGTCCGCGATATAGCTTGCAAATCCATAGCTATATTTTCTCATTAGCTCTCAGGTGAATTTAATGACCGCTACCGTGCAGTCTTTTCAAGATTTAGCGCTCGCTCCAGCCGTGCTCAGCGCCCTAGACGAAATTGGCTACGAAAGCCCCACGCCCATTCAGGCAAAGACGATCCCGCCCCTGCTAGAGGGCAAAGACATCATCGGGCAGGCCCAAACCGGCACCGGCAAAACAGCCGCCTTTGCCCTGCCCATTCTCTCCAACATAGATACCTCAAACAACCGCCCGCAAGCCCTCGTTCTAGCGCCTACTCGCGAGCTAGCTCTTCAGGTAGCCGAAGCTTTCCAGGGCTACGGCAAACGGATGAACGACTTTCACGTATTGCCGATCTATGGCGGACAGAGCTATCAAATTCAGCTAAAGCAGCTACGCCGGGCGGCTCATGTCGTAGTCGGTACGCCGGGTCGCGTCATTGACCACATCAAACGCGGCACGTTAGATCTTTCAAACCTGAAGTATTTAGTCTTAGACGAAGCCGACGAAATGCTGCGCATGGGCTTTATCGACGATGTGGAATGGGTGATCGACCAGACGCCCGCAGGCCGACAGATTGCCTTGTTTTCAGCTACCATGCCTCAGGCAATTCGCAAAATTGCCCAAAAGCATCTGAATAATCCCGACGAGATTTCCATCAAGGGCGAGTCCAAAACCGCCGATACCATTCGTCAGCGGTTCTGGTCGGTCAGCGGTTATCACAAGCTAGATGCGCTAACTCGAATCCTGGAAGTAGAAGCCTTTGACGGCATGATTGTGTTCGTTCGCACCAAAGTCGCGACGGTGGAGCTATCAGAAAAGCTAGAGGCCAGGGGATACAACGCTGCACCTCTCAGCGGCGATGTGCCCCAAAACCAGCGAGAACGCACCGTAGACAGGCTAAAGAAAGGCAAGCTTGATATTCTAGTGGCAACCGACGTGGCCGCTAGAGGATTAGACGTAGAGCGCATTAGCCATGTCATTAACTACGACATGCCCTACGACCCGGAAGCATACGTTCATAGAATTGGACGCACGGGCCGAGCCGGACGCACAGGTGAGGCGATTTTATTCGTCACCCCTCGGGAAAAACGGCTGCTCAATGCTATAGAGCGCTCGACCAAGCAGCAAATAGAGCGGATGGAAATGCCCTCTACCGAAGTGGTTAACAACCAGCGGATTGAACGGTTTAAGCAAAAAATTTCGGACAAGCTAGCGGAAGAAGATTCTGGCTTTTTTACGCGTATCCTAGAGCAGTACGAGCAGGAGCATGATGTTCCGGCGCTCGAAATTGCTGGAGCCTTAGCCTCTTTGATGCAGGGCAATGAGCCGTTGCTGATAGAGGAAAAAGCTATGCCGCAAAGGAATGATGGTGGGCGAGATCGCGAGGCTATTGGGATGGAGCGCTTCCGAGTCGAAGTCGGCAAAAATCAGAGCGCGAAGCCGGGTCATATTGTGGGAGCGATCGCCAACGAAACCGGCCTAGCCAACAAGTTCATCGGTCGCATCAGCATCTTCGACGACTACAGCACTATCGACTTGCCTCAGGGAATCCCCAAAGAAACCTTTGAGCTACTAAAGAATGTGTCTGTACTCGGACATCCGATGAACATTTCTAGCATGGGTAACACCAGAGACGACGGCGGCTGGCGCGACGGTCGAGTTAGCAAGAAGCGCAGACGCGGCGGCCCACCGTTTAAGAAGTCGCATCGGAGCAAGGAAAAGCCCAAGCTGTCTCCTCGCAGTTAATCACTGAGTCGGGACAGGCCAGAAACCCATCCTACAAGAAATAACCATTCCCAAAGAAAGAGGCGATCAGCTTGTGCTAATCGCCTCTTTGCGTTTATTGAGCGTTACGTATTTTAGAAACCAGCTTCCTTAAAAGACTGGTAAGACTTCTCAGGATGGTACAGATGGCACTCATTAGCAATTGACTTCACCAGCGCCCAGTTGAACTTACGCTCAATCATGTGCTCGCCCCAGTTTTCCTTCAGGTTTGCATGGGCCTGCCGCAAGTTGTAGGAAGGAATAGCCGTCGAAACATGGTGGGGCACATGCACGTTAATGTCGTGGCAAAGCACCTCAATCCAGCGAGGGTAGCTACAGTGAACGGTGCCTGCTAGCTGCGCGTCGCCTGCATTCCACTTATCTTCAGGCTGAAAAGAAATCTCAGGAATGGTGTGGTGCACAATGGTGAACGTGCTCATCCAGAAGTGATAGACCATCCAGGGGATGAGCCAAAACTTGACGAAGCCCCAAATGCCGGTAGTCGCAATTAGGGTAGGGAAGACGATAGCGGCAAACGCAATCACGACGCCGATAGATAGAAGGGCTTTATTGCGATCGCGCGCTTTAAAGTTCCGCAAATCAAAGTGCAAAACCGCCCAGTGACCAATCGAGCCAACCCACCAAAACCAGCCGCGAATCACCTTGTACATCTTTTGCATCAGCGGATGCGCCTTCGCAAAATCCTCCGCATACCACGGATACCAGGCATTATCCACATCCATCTTATTGGTATGTAAATGGTGATGGTCGTGCAGCAAACGCCAGGGATGGAACGGATAAATCAGCGGTGCAAAGAACAGATGGCCCACCACATCGTTTACCCAGCGGCGCTTAGCAAACGAGCGATGGCCAGCATCGTGACCGATCACAAAAAATCCAGTGAGCGCAGTCCCGGTAAAAAACCAGGAAAACGGCAGCAGGTAGGCAGGCAAGAAAATAATCGCGCAGTAGCCTAAAATCACAGCCGATACGCTCAGCGCCACAGATTTCCAAGCTTTTACCGTATTTTTCTCGAAATAAGCCTTCGGTATACTTCTAACAATCTCTTTAAGCTGCAAAGGTGCCGTGTTCGGCTTGTAAGGCGCAGCAACAAACCTTTCTGTCGTAACAGTCAAAAGTCAAAACTCCGTAAAAAAGCAAGCACCCCGCTCTCAAAACGGTTCTAGAATGAACGGCAGTACTTTATAAACCTTCACATTTATACCATTTCGGAGGCAGGGGTTGTCAGTGAGTTTGCGCCCACACGCGATGTAAACTGGCAACTCAGTAGTCAAATCAAGCAATTAGACGGCCCAGCAAACCGGCGGCAAACCGACCACTCATCCAGCCGCCTTGTAACATAATATTAAAGACAGCCTTAAAGACTAATTTCGCCTTACCCACCGCGCCCATGAGCCTGATCACTTTTCAATCTGTAAACAAAGACTTTGGTATCAAAGAAGTGCTGCGCGAAGGCTCCTTCAGCATCGAGCCAGACGACAAGGTGGGCGTCATTGGCGTGAACGGGTCGGGCAAATCTACCCTGCTAAAAATGATGGGTGGCATGGAACCCATCGACAGCGGGCAAAGACTAACCAAATCTGGATCGCGGCTGGTGTACTTACCGCAGGCCCCAGAAATAGACGAAAACCTCACCGTAATAGACCAAGTCTTTGCCGACTGCGGCGAGCAGATGCAGCTAGTTCGAGAGTACGAAGATCTGTCGCACAAAATGTCTCACGCCTCGGGCGCAGAGCTAGATCAGCTCATGAATCGTCTGGCCGTAGTGGGCGAACAAATGGAAACTCAAGGCGCTTGGGACTTAGAAACCAACGCCAAAATTATTCTCAGCAAGCTCGGCATTGAAGACTTTGAGGCGCGAGTTGGCGATCTTTCGGGTGGTTATCGCAAGCGCATTGCCCTGGCAACGGCCCTGATGAGCGATCCCGATCTGTTGCTCATGGACGAGCCGACAAACCACTTAGACGCAGAATCTGTGGAATGGCTACAGGAGTATCTGGCTCGCTTTCGAGGCGCGATTGTCCTGATTACGCACGACCGCTATTTTTTAGACAACGTAACCAACCGTATTCTCGAAATCGACCGGGCCGATCTCTATACCTACTCAGGAAACTACGCTTATTACCTGGAAAAGAAAGCAGAGCAAGAAGCTTCGTCCGCTAGCTCTCAGCAAAAATTTAAGGGGATGTTGCGGCGGGAATTAGCCTGGTTGCGGCAAGGGCCAAAAGCGCGAAGCACGAAGCAAAATGCGCGGATTGGTCGAATTGAAGAGATGAAGGAAAAGGAATTTAATGAGACGCAGGGAAAGGTAGACATTGATACGCCAGGGCGACGGATTGGCAAAAAGGTGATTGAGGCCAAAAATGTGACGATGGCCTATGGCGGGCGAACGTTGATTAAGGACTTTACTTACGAGTTTACGGGGAGCGATCGCATCGGCATCATCGGCGGCAACGGCGCAGGTAAGTCCACCTTGATGAACATCATCACCGGCCAGCTAGAGCCAGATGAAGGCTCTGTAGACATTGGCTCTACCATTCATATCGGCTACTTCAACCAGCACTCCGACGAGCTGCTAGAAGCCCTGAATGAAAATCAGCGCGTGATGGACTATCTCAGCGAAGAAGGCGCATTCGTCACCACCTCCGACGGCAGCCAAATCAGCGTTTCACAAATGCTAGAGCGCTTCCTCTTCACTGGCAACCAGCAGTACACGCCTATCCACAAACTATCTGGCGGCGAAAAACGCCGACTCTTCCTACTGCGAGTTTTACTCAGCGCGCCCAACGTTTTGATCCTAGACGAGCCAACAAACGATCTAGATGTACAAACCCTCACCGTTTTAGAAGATTACTTAGAAAGCTTCAACGGCTGCGTCATCACAGTCTCGCACGACCGCTATTTTCTAGATCGCACCGTGCAAGAGATCTTCGCGCTAGAACCGGGCGGCAACATCCGTCGCTATCCAGGCAGCTATTCTGTTTATCTAGACACAAAGAAAAAAGAAGAGTCGGCCCTAAAGTCAGCTCAGAAGAAAACGCAAGCCGCAAAAACGGAAAAGAAAGCAACTGCAAAGCCTGCTAGCACTCAGTCTAAAAAAGTCTCTAACCAAGACAAAAGAGAATATGCTTCTTTAGAAACTAAGATTCCTAAACTGGAAGCCAAAAAAGCTGAGCTAGAAAAGCTGCTGTATCCGGAGCCGCCTAGCGACTACGAAAAACTACAAGAGCTATCAGAAAAAATTGCTAAGGTTTCTGCGGAAATTGACACGGCAACAGAAAGATGGATGGTACTAGCCGAGCTGATATCGTAAGAGGATAGATATTTATGCTTGAAGGTCTTTCAATTCGCATTGCACAGGAACGAGATGTGGAAGCGATCGCCCATCTCTCCATGCAAACATTCCGCGACACCTTCACAACTAGCAGCAACAGAGCAGACGTAGAAGCCTATCTACAGTCTCATTTTCAGCTCGAACAAATCAGCACCGAACTAGCAGATAGCAACAACACCTTTCTGCTCGCCTATTCAGAGGACTCACTAGAACCCAAAGGCTACGCAAAACTTCGAGTAGGCAAAACAGAATCCTGCGTCATTGGAGAGAATCCGATAGAGGGTCGTGAACCAAAGAAGCGTGGGATACGTCTTCTAAGGTATCGAATTAGGCAATAAGTGATGGATTGTCCCTTCTGAGATCGCCCCAAGACCCACAAGCACGGAAAAACGAGTAAAGGCAGCCAGCGATACCGCTGTGCCACTTGTCGCCGAACGTTTACTGACAGCTTCGACACGCTGTATTACCG
>QBMC01000051.1 GCA_003242035.1 Nodosilinea foveolarum
ATCCACAGCTTAGCCGAATGTGAATCCTGCGGTTCGGCATGAGTAGTTTGTAGATTGATGCGGCGATCAGCGGCATGACCATCACCCCTGAGCGGGCAGAGGCGGTAGACTTTTCCGATCCTTATTTCGAGGCTGGGCTGGCGATCGCAGTCGCAGAAAGTAATACTGAAGTCAAAACCATAGACGACTTGAAGGGCAAGAAGATTGCAGTACAGCTAGGGACGACGGGTGCGAGTACTGCTAACAGTATAGAAGGGGCGAAAGTCACCACATTTGAATCGGCTCCCTTAGCTTTGACAGAACTGTCTAATGGCAATGTGGATGCCGTCATTAACGATGCTCCAGCGACCAAGGAAGCGATTGATGGTGGCAATATTCCCGGTATCGAGGTCGTAGGTGAAATCCTTACCAATGAGTCCTATGGGATTGCTTTACCGAAAGGTTCAGAAAATGTGGCGGCGGTTAATTCGGCGATCGCTGAGCTAAAAGCGGACGGCACCTACGACACCATCTATCAAAAATGGTTCGACACAGCTCCTCCTGCGGCTAACTAACTGACGGGTCTTATGGCCTAGAGCGCGCTTTCAATAAGGCTGAGAGAGCCAGTTTGCAGCGCTGCGGTTCACTTTTATGCCAATACTAGGAGAGCTACTTTGGAAAAGTCACTGAGCGCGATGTTTGACGCGCTCCCTGCTCTGCTAGCAGGCGCTCTAATTACGATTCAGCTCACGGCGGCGGCGGTCGCGTTTGGCTCGGTCGGAGGCATTTTTTTGGGGGTTGCTCGCCTATCAAAAATTGCCCCGATCCGCTGGTTAGCCAAGGCATATATTGAGTTCTTTCGGGGCACACCACTGTTGGTGCAGCTTTTCATCATTTACTTTGGAATTCCTTCTTTGCTGAGATCCACTGGATTAGCAGGATTTTCGTTCGGACAGTGGGGGGCGGCGGTGCTGGGACTCAGTCTCAACTCGGCGGCTTACTTAGCAGAAATTGTTAGGGGCGGTATTCAATCTGTAGAGAATGGGCAAAGAGAAGCTTCTGAATCTTTAGGCTTAGACTCGAATCAAACACTGTTCTACGTTATTTTTCCGCAGGCGCTACGGCGAATGATTCCCCCTTTGGGTAACGAATTCGTAGTCTTATTAAAAGACACGAGCTTAGTTGCTTTTATCGGATATCAGGAGCTACTGCGGCAAGGGCAATTAATCATCGCTAGAAACTTTCTTCCTTTCCAAATTTATTTTGTCGTTGCGCTAATTTATCTAGCCATGACGTTGCTAGCTTCTCAGGTATTTTCCTGGCTAGAGCGGAAAATGGATCCGGCGAAATAACCTCTTAATAGATATTTTGAGTTTAGCGATGAGTCAGAGCTTTCCAAAAATCAAGGTTGTTGCTGTTGGGAAGGTGAAGAAGTCCTGGCTAGAGGAAGGCGTGAGGCTATATACGAAGCGGTTGCCTGAAGTTGAGATAATTGAGATTAAAGATGCGGGGAAAGAGAAAGAGGCCGATAAGCTACTGGGCTTAGTCAACGCTCAGAATCGTTTAGTTGTGATGACAGAGCATGGCAAGACTTACGATTCTGTCGCATTTTCGCGCTGGTTAGCGCAAGAGGCGTTTGGGACTTTGGTGCTGTTTATTGGCGGGCCAGAAGGGGTGAGCGATCGCCTAAAAACTCACCCCACCCTTAGCCTCTCTGCAATGACATTCCCTCACGAAGTAGCTAGGCTTTTGTTGTTAGAACAACTCTACAGAGCCAAAACTATTCTGCAAAACGGCAGCTACCACAAATGAGATTGCTATTAAGGACACACAGTTGAAATCTTGCGGTTGGTGCGAATCCATCCTGTTTTGGACGACTTAATGAATTAGAGATAGACCGGAATCTTCCACAGGCGGTAGGCAACGCGAATCGTATCTGTGTTGGCAATCGGCTCTACTTTTAGATGTCCAGGCAGATCTGAAGGCTCAATCGGTTTACGCTTTCTCGGTGAGAGTGCCACAAGTTAGATCGCCTTCAGCTCAGCCGACTTGTCCATTAACCTGGGCTTTATAGGCTTGCAAGGACTTCCAAAACATATTTGTCCGGCAGGCATTGATTGAAAGACGCTGCTTCTTGCCCCAATGACGGCATTTGCACCGATTCGGACGTTTGGCCCCAAAAAGCAGTCGGTCGCTACCCAGGCTCCGTTTTCTACAATCACTTCTCCGGTTTCCAACGGAAAGCTGGGGTCGGTAATGGAGTGACTACCGGTGCAAAGATAGCTTTTTTGCGAGATGACGCAGTGTTTGCCAATTTTGATGGGTGCCAAGCTGTAGAGCACCACGTCATCGCCAATCCAGCTATAATCGCCGATTTCTATATTCCAGGGATAGGTGATACGAGCCGTCGGACGAATTACGACGTTTTGGCCAATGCGCGCCCCAAAGCATTTGAGGAGCCAGCAGCGAATACCGTGCGCGGTGTGTAGTGTGAGGGGAAAAGCGATCGCCTGTACCAGCCACCAAAGCAGCCTCTGTACCCGAGAGCCACCCGCCTCGTAACCGGGCTGATGGTACTGGCTAAGATCTATCCAAGGAGGACTCCCGAGGCCATCATCACTTTTTCTATGCATCAGCAGCAGCGACGGGTAAAGCCGCAGACGCTACAGACTCAGAAGGGTTGGTTGCGATCGCCTCAATCTGGTCAACCTTATGATTCAGCCGTCCGCCAAACTTGAGTTCGTACAGTTTGACCCCAATTTGATATTCGTATTGGCTGAGCAGTCGGGCGTACACATAGCCAGCATATCCGTCTAAAAAGCCGAGCTGGATAAAGTAAAACAACACGAAGCGAAGCAGCGGCCTAAACGGTAAACGCACCCAAATCTTCTTCAGAAAACGCTTACGCTGAACCGAGTCGCCAAACAGGTTCGCGCCAATGGTGCCACCGTCTCCCATGCCCGCGAGCAAGTTGTAATAAACGCGAGCTTCCCAGTTGGAATAGCGATTGTGCCGCGCTAGCCAGTGATACAAATCGCGAAAGTCTTCGTGCAGCATATCTGCTTTGAGATACCCTACTTTTTCATGAGGAATCATGACATGCTCATGCACCTCATTGTCGCCAGTGTTACGAATGTCTTCGGTGTTGAGGTTTTCGTAGCGGCCTTTGGCGTGGCGGAACAACCGCAGGTTCCAGTCGGGATATTTGCCGCCGTGACGAATCCATTTGCCTAAGAAGAAAACGCGGCGGTTGATATAGTAGCCGTCTAAGTCGGGGTTTTGAATGACTTCGGCAATTTCGGCCCAGGACTCGGGCGTAATGCGCTCGTCGCAGTCTACTATTAGCACCCACTCGTTACGAAAAGGTAGCTGATCTAGCGCCCAGTTTTTCTTTTTGGGCCAGCGACCGTTGAAGTGGAACTGGACGACGTTTGCCCCTAAGCTTTCAGAAATCTCAATGGAGCGATCGCCGCTTTGAGAATCGACCACGAACACTTCATCCGCTGCGGCTACGCTGGCTAAACAAGCGGGCAGATTTTCTTCTTCGTTTTTCGCGGGGATAAGGACAGAGACCGGGATGGATGCAGGTTTCATGAGTTTGAAAATAAAGAAAATGGCGGAGCAGTAACGACGGTGGAAGGGTTAGGGGGATGAAGAAAGAGGAGAAGCGCTATCGGTAGGAACTATTCGGCGGCGGATGAGATGGCGAGTAACGCTGCCTAGATAAGCGATTTGGCCATAGGCATAGGCTAGGTTTTCGAATCTTTGAGCGGGCCGATGACTGTATTTGAGGGTTTTGTACAGACCGCGCACAAGCCGCTCGCTGCCGTTGCGAATCTGCCAGAAGCCCACGTTGCCGCTCACCTGTTCGCGGTAGCTTTCGCTGATGCCCTGCCACCAACTGCGGCTGAGAAACCAACCAGGCTTCATTCTGGCCGGGGCAACGTTGTGAGCGGCTAGCGCAGCCGGAACATAAGCCACCTGCCAGCCGCGATCTAGGGCTAGTCGGGTCATCTGCTGTTCCTCGTTGGAGAGTAAGTTTTTGCCGATGCGACCGAGCTTAAGATCGAAGCCGCCAACGTCTTGTAGAAAGGACTTGCGCAGGGCGTAGTTGAGGCCGCGTGGGGTGAGTGAAGGTTGGTGAATGTAGACGAGTTGATCGCCCAGGTCGTAAGCGCCTAGTCCGCTGGCCAAATCGTCTGAGAGCCAGCTAGGGGGATGGGCGTCGGGAGGCCAGATGAGGGTGACTTTGCCTCCGGCGATCGCCATCTGGTCATTCTGCCCAAATACGCTCAGCAGCGAAGCTAACCAATGCTCGCTAGCCTCAGCATCGTCATCTAAATAGGCAACAATCTCACCTTTAGCAACGGTCGCGCCAGTGTTCCGAGCAGCAGAAAGGCCCAAGGTAGATTCGTAAACATATTGCAAAGCGGAGCCGTTCGTAGCCTGAGTGTCGTGTGCCTGAATGCTTGCTGACGCAATTCTCGAGCGCACAATCTCAGCGGTGCTATCGGTAGAAGCATTGTCTACCACGATAATTTCGTAGCTATCGACGCCATACGCTCCCATAGACTGAGTCAGCAGGCTGTCAATCGCTGCGCCCAAATACTGCTCGCGGTTGTGGGTGCAGATAATAGCTGAAATCAGCGGTGCGACCATGAAATGAGTGCTTTAGAAAGCAGTGAAGCGACCAGATATATCAAGATTGCCCGCCGTGAGACGAAATTACTGCTTGTGCTAAGAGATAATCGAGTCGAACGGCTCGCTACGGTCACGATAGCTCCTGCGTTTTCTCTCATTTGTCTCGCTCACTTCAGAGCGGCCCATTTTTATGAATCATGATTCCGCTAATCGCGCTCAGGCTATTGATTTAGCGTCTCACATCGACCATACGCTGCTAGCACCCGCTGCCGGAGAGCCGCAAATTGCACAGCTATGCGACCAGGCCGACCGATACCAATTTGCGGCTGTCTGCATTTACCCGGTACATGTGCCCTTTGCCGTTGAGCGACTGCACGGGAAAAAGCCGCAGGTCTGCACGGTAGTAGGCTTTCCGAGCGGCGCAAACACGGCCAGGGTGAAGCTATATGAGGCCCAAGAAGCCGCAGAAAACGGCGCTGATGAGCTAGATGTGGTCATCAACTTAGGCTGGTTAAAAGCAGGCGACACCACCCGAGTACATGACGAGATTGCTCAAATTGTGGAACTGACCGGCTTGCCAGTAAAGGCCATTCTGGAGACCTCACTGCTGAGTGCAGCAGAAAAACGGCTGGCGGCTGAGGTGTGTTTGGATGCGGGCGTTCGCTTTTTGAAGACGAGTACGGGTTGGCAAGGCGGAGCGACGGTAGAAGATGTGAAGCTGCTGCGGCAAATTGGCGGCGATCGCATCGGCATTAAAGCATCAGGCGGCATTCGCACCGTAGAGCAGGCGATCGCACTCATAGAAGCGGGGGCGAACCGGCTGGGAACTTCTCGGGGAGTGGAGATATTGCGATCGCTAGAAGATGACGAAACAGACTGACCCGATCAGCGAGGCAAATTCCAGCAGCTTTGTCTAATGGGCACTTTAAGCGAGACCCTCATACCTATCCGTAGCAAGGCGATTGGAATACGCTTGCACCCGCAAAAAACGGTATAGCAATCGTTTTCTAAAGTTTTGATGGGAGATTTGATTGGGTAAACCACCCTATAAAACAGGATAAACCCTACTAAAATGAGTAAGCAGCAACTCTCTAGCAGAGAGGCTTCGTCAACGCAATCTAATCTGCCCAAAGTCACTCTTTGACCAAGCCTTTATGACACAGCGCAACTATAAGGCAACGGGCATCAACCTTAAGGCCATGCCGATGAACGAGTCTGATCGGCTGGTGACGGTACTGACGAAGGAGTGGGGATTGATTCGGGCGATCGCCCCCGGCTCACGCAAACACAAGTCCAGACTAGGCGGTCGATCTGGTTTATTCGTCGTGAACGAGCTGCTGTTGGTTAAGGGCAAATCTATCGACAAGATGGTGCAGGCCGAAACTCAGCAGTCTTTTCCGAAGCTGAGCACAGATTTGGCGCGGCTAACGGCGAGTCAATATCTGGCCGAAATTGCGCTCTCGCAAGCCCTCAGCGATCAGCCCCAAGAAGAATTGTATTACCTACTGCTAGAGCATCTAAAGCGACTAGAAACCGCGAGCAAACCCAATATTCTGCCTTGCTTGGCGCAGGCAACTTTTCACCTACTAGCGCTCGCAGGCGTAGCCCCCGAAGTCTTTCACTGTGCCCTCTCTAGAGCGCCACTAGAAATTGAGCTGGGGAACCCAGATTGGAAGGTGGGGTTTAGCATTACGTCCGGAGGGGTGGTGAAGCCAGCGGAAATTGAGAAAATTGAGGGCGATCGCCTCCAGGAAGCGCAACAGCAATACGCCGAATATCAGCAAGAACGGCTAGCCTCGCAGTCAGTGCATCTCAGCAATAGTCATGGTCGGGCGGCTGAAGCCTCGGGTGCTTATTCAGGCAGTTCCGATAGCGAATCGAGGCCATCTGCGCAAATGTCATCCGCAGAGAGACGACAGGCGACGGGGCTGAAAGCTAAGGTATCAAAGGAAGTTGCTCGTAACCTGGGCATAGTGGACTATCTCAGCGGGTTTGAGCTGGCCTTGATGCAGCAGCTTAGTAAGCCTGAGCTGATTATGATGTCGGCTAGCTTGACGTTCCCGCCAGCAGGCACAATAGGAAGTAGCCAGCAACCGTTAGCCGAATCTGGCCCGCATCAAATGTGGCGACGCATTGAAAAAGTGCTCAGAGCCTACACCCAATATCAGCTAGATCGACCGATTCGCTCTGCTGAATTAATTGATACGTGCTTTACCGCTCCTACCCCCGTCTCGCAAACCTATGCTCCGTGAATCTACGCCTGATGCTGACCGCTTGAACCAGGAGTCCGATGGCTCGGCCAGCCAGCAAGTAACTCAGGTAGAGGCCGATGCTAACCGCAAAGCGACAACTCAGTCAGTCAATGTCGATCCTGAACAGTCAAATCCTAAACAGCTAGAACCAGAACAAATAAAACAACCAGCCGTTGTGAACGACAGTCAGGATGCCGACAGCCATCCAACCGGTCTGTGGCCCGTTTTTCGCAATCGAAATTTTCTGACGCTGTGGAGCGGGCAGGTTTTTTCGCAGATGGCAGACAAGATTTATCTGGTACTGATGATTGCCATTATCTCTAGCACGTACGAGTCGCCAGGACAAAGCATCAGCGGCTGGGTGTCGGCCATTATGATTGCATTTACGATTCCAGCCATCTTATTTGGTTCGCTAGCGGGCGTGTACGTTGATCGGTGGGAGAAAAAGCCGGTGCTGGTGTGGACAAATATTTTGCGTGGGCTGATAGTAGCCTTGCTGCCTTTAGCACTATGGGCCACTCAAGATTGGACGTTGGCAGGGTGGCCAGTGGGCTTTTGCATTTTGCTGGTCGCGACGTTTTTAGTCTCTGCGCTTACCCAGTTTTTTGCCCCCGCTGAGCAGGCAGTCATCCCCCTAATTGTTAAAGATCGAAATCTGCTGCCAGCCAATTCGCTGTATACCACGACGATGATGGCCTCGGTGATTGTTGGCTTTGCGGTGGGTGAACCGTTGCTGGGACTGGCCGATACGCTGCTCGCCCCGATTGATCGCGGTACGGGTGTAGGTAAGTCGGTGCTGGTGGGGTTGGGGTATGCGATCGCTGGCATCTTGCTTTTGATGATGAAGACTCACGAAACTAAAGTGAGCGTCCCCGAAGGCGAGCAGACAAAGGTTTGGAGCGATATTAAAGAAGGGCTGAGCTATCTACAAAAGCAGGTTCAGGTACGCAGCGCTCTCATTCAGCTAGTTGTCCTCTTTTCTGTCTTTGCGGCGCTGGCAGTACTGGCCGTTCGTCTGGCCGAAGTGATTCCTACTATTCGGTCGTCTCAGTTTGGCTTTTTGCTGGCGGCGGGTGGTGTCGGACTGGCGGCTGGAGCTGTGTTGATTGGGCAGTTTGGTCAAAAGGTATCGCGATCGCAGCTTAGTTTGGCTGGGTCGCTCGGCATGGCCTCAGCCCTCACCGGACTTTCACTAGCCCCCGCTCAGCTTTGGCCTAGCCTACTACTGATTAGCGCCCTCGGCTTTTTTGGTGCAATGGTCGGTATCCCCATGCAGACTACCATTCAGGAAAAAACGCCAGAAGATATGAGAGGCAAGGTTTTTGGGTTGCAAAACAATGTGGTGAATATTGCGCTGAGTCTACCATTAGCCGTCGCCGGAATCGCCGAAACGTTTCTAGGACTAAGAGCCGTGTTTGGGCTGCTTGCCATGATGGTGGCGGCGGGCGGATGCTTTACCTGGTCGCTGGTGAGAGCTTCGCTTGAGAACGCTAACGAAGTTGAAGAAGTCGTTTAGCTGGCCTGTAGATACTCAGTGAAGAAAGCGGTCGTTTTTTTCCAGGCATCCTCAGCGGCTTCGGGATCGTAATTATTGCCAGAAGGATTGGCAAAAGCGTGACCCACGCCAGGATAAAGATTAATGCTGGCCGTTTTACCCAGGTTATTGAGCGTCTTCTCGAAGTTTTCAACGTCTTGAACGGGAATAGAGCTATCGTCTTCGCCGAAAAAGCCAATCACGGGCATATCTAGGCCGTCCAGCGCTTCGGGAGCTAGGATGAGCTGACCATAATAGATAGCCATAGCATCCAAATCTGGCAGCAGTAGACCCGTCCGTAGTGACCAGTTGCCGCCAAAGCACCAGCCAATCGAGCCAATTTCAGGCGTATTGTACCGATTGGTTAGAAACTGAGCGGCCTGCGTAATATTGTCTTGCGCCGAACCAGGATTATCGTCAACCGTCCGCATCAGTTCTTTAGCAGCGGTAGGATCGTCAGCCACTTCGCCGCCGTAAAGATCTAGCGCCAGTACGGTGTAGCCTTCTCCAGCCAGCCGACGAGTTGTGGCCCTAATATTATCGTTAAGTCCCCACCACTCATGAATGGCGATGATGGCTGGCAGGGCATCTTCAACTGAAGCTTTGGGCTGAGCCAAATAGCCCTTTATCGGCTGGCCCTCTACCGTGGCGTAAACAATATCTTCGCCAACCACAGGCACAGCGGGTTCGGCTAGCGCGACAGGGGTGGGATTTGGGACATCGCCTCTGTGCTCATTAACCAGATTTTCCATGGTGTTAGCTTTGCCAGACTCATCAGCAGACTCGCTAGCTGGCAAATTGTCGGGCGTTGTAACGGTAGCAGTATCGCCGCCGCAGGCTTGAAAAAAGAGCGCCATCGAGAGCGCCACGGCAAATAGCCGACCCCAGCGGGGTTTACCCTTTACTGCTGCTAACAATCGTCTAAAAAGCTGCTGGATCTGTCGCATAAGGTTGCCTCTTAACTCTCGCACTGGTTCGCTAATTCACTATCGCACGGTTGCTTGTCCCACGATTGCGACAGGCGCAATCGGGTATGCCTTCAAGCTCTATTCATCATGCGGGCTGAGGCGTGTTGGATAGCCAATTATTTAAAAAAGTTTCCAGCCAAAGGTCTACGGGCTGCCGATAGCGATGATGATTTTTAAGCTGCTGTTCGCGGCTCTGGGTGTTTGGCCCGCCGAGCAAATCGGCTCCTTGCTCAGTCCAAAAGTCGAGCATTTGCGCGGTCATTTCGGGGTGAAACTGTAGGCCGTATGAGCGATCGCCCCATAGAAAAGCCTGATTAGGAAAGTCCTGGCCCTCAGCGATCAGCACAGCGCCTGCTGGCACCTCAAACCCTTGCGAATGCCACTGATACACATACAGCTCGTTTGGAAACAGCATCGCACCCGCCGTCGTCGCCTGTACTCGGTAGTAGCCAATCTCTTCTAGCTCAGTCGGATGCGTATCGACCTGTGCGCCCAAGACCTTAGCGAGCATTTGCGCCCCCAAGCAAATACCCAGATAGGGCAGATGGGCATCGAGCACCTGCTGAACCCAAACCATTTCCGTTTGAAGATAGGGTTCGTCATCATTAACGCTCATCGGGCCACCCAAGACCACGACGCCAGCATAGTTTTCCAGTTCAGATGGGAGCGCATGGCCTAGAACCGGCGCACAAATATTCAGCTCGTAGCCCATGGCCATTAGCTTTTCTCCAACCAGACCTGGAGAAGTGGTTTCTTTATGAATAATGACGGCGATTTTGCGAGGCAGATTGCGAGTCAAAGCAGCTTGCGAATTAGCGTCTTCAGCGAAGAACGAATCCTGGTTGGAGGCCATAACAGATCGAAAAGTGACAGGGCATTAGCAAGGCTACAGGTTCAACATACCGAGAAACGCCTTTAAACAAAGTAGAAGGGTATACCTGTTTTTCAACAGAAAAAGGCCCCATCCGAATCAAGCTGGTGGAGCCTTTTTGTCTATAGACGGCAGGTACAGCGGACTGCCGCGCATTTGAGATTAATTGTCGCCAGTCGCTTCATCGCCGCTGTTTGAAGGCGAGTCGTAGAGCGCATCTAGCCGCTCTCTAGCATCGTTAATAGAAATAGAGCGCATGACCAGCAGCGGCTCGTTAATTACGTCGCCTCTGTCGTCTAAAAGCTCTGGATGTGGGGTAGAATCGTGGCGATCGCTAGAACGACGAACGGGTTGACGAGCCTGCGTACCCAGATTCACCACATTGCGGATCATATTAGAGACAGCCAGCACGGCTAGAACTGTAAAAGCGACAAAGTAAAGAAGGTGAAGCATAGTCTAAACGGGGAACGAGGGAGGAGAGCGGGGGAAAAGGGGTCTAGATATTTCTGGCCTATATTTCTGGCTTATGGCTCTGAGCTGGGTTCTGATTCATTTTCTGAGCTGCTTTCTCGTCTCAGGCGAAGGGCCACACCCCAACATTCGTGAACCAGTTTGTGCCAAGCCATCACCACGGGCATCTCTATTCCTGCTTGACTGTCGGTAAGGCTAGTGAGTGCCTTAGAAGCGCTGACTTGTTTTTGGGCCGTTTGCACACGCACTTTGAGGTCTTCCTTTTCAGCAGCACTTAAAAAGCTAATTTCGCGTGTGTCCAACAAGGTTAGCGTTCGGTCAAACCAATGCTGAAAGTCGTCTAACAGCGGCGGCAAAATCGTTTCGAGCAACGCCTTGTCTTCGGGAAGATCGCTGGGAGGGTCGGAAGGAGTCATAAGAATCTCTCGATCCCGGTAGCAGGGGTGCGGGTTTCTCTATTCTAATACGAACTCTCTACGGCTGTTGCCATATTCTGACTAGAAGGTAGCAAATATACCTAAAGTCTTTATCTGCTGGTGATGAACCGCATTACAAAAAGGTGTCTTCCACGGGGGGAGCCTTTATCTCCGCGAGGGTTTGCCATCCGGCCCTCCAAAGCTGACGATTTTTGAGCGTTTTGGCGTTAACCCACAGCCGCACTTGGGAATCGCAGGTGGCGACCAGCTCAGCGAAAACGCAGCTATCTTGGTTTTTACGATTGACGACTTGGAAGTGTCGCCAGCCGAGGGTCTTTTGCTGGGCCGTCCACTTGGAGCCGATAAGATGAGGAAATTTTTGCTTTGCGATAGGTCGGGAATTCCTGATAGCCGGTGGTCACTTTCGAGATCGGCTAATAAATGCAATATTGATGGCGGCTATAGATGGTAATATCCATTGCCTGCGAATGGCGGCTGAGATCGTTAAGCTTGCTAAAAGTATTGACCTTATTATAGGGGCCGTCGATTTACAGCCTTATCTACTATATATTTTCGCAATTTATAAAGACTACTTATCTAAAGGCTACATTCTGATGCTCGCGTGGCTATTAGCATGATTGAAGTTGACCAACTGAGTAAAAGCTACGGCTCTACAGATGCGATTAAAAACGTGTCTTTTAAGGTGGAGCCGGGTGAGATTTTAGGGTTTTTAGGCCCCAACGGTGCAGGCAAAACGACCACGATGCGTATCCTCACCGGGTACTTACCGGCGACTACGGGCACGGCGAGAGTAGCGGGTAAAGACGTGCACAGTGAGTCGATGGCGGTGCGTCAGAGCATTGGCTATTTGCCAGAGATACCGCCGCTGTACCCAGAGATGACGGTGGAAGGGTTTTTGCACTTTGTCGCTCGCATTAAGGGCGTGTCGGCGGGCGATCGCGCCACAAAAGTAGTTTCAGCAATCGAGCGCTGCAATCTGCAAGAAAAAAGCGACGTGATTATCCGCAAGCTGTCCAAAGGCTTTCGTCAGCGGGTGGGCATTGCGCAGGCGATTGTCCACAATCCGCCTGTCATCGTTTTGGATGAACCCACGGTCGGCCTCGATCCTCGGCAAATTATTGAGGTGCGCAATCTGATTAGGCGATTAGCCGGAGAGCACACGATTATCCTATCGACCCACATTTTGCCAGAGGTGAGCGCAACGTGCGATCGCATTGCCATCATCAACCGGGGCGAGCTAATCACCACCGACAGTCCAGAGCATTTAGTCGCCAAGCTAACGGGACAGGGCTATTGGGTAGAGCTAGCGGGCGATGCCGATAGAAGTATAGCCGTGCTGAGCGAGATACCGGGCGTGACGCGCGTAGAGCCAGTCGCCGGAGAAGAGTTGCCGGAGGGACACACGCGCTTTCAGGTAACGACAGGGCTAGAAGATTTAGGCGGGGCGATCGCAACCCAAGTTGTCTCTAAAGGGCTGTCGCTATTCGAGCTAAAGCGCAACCGGGCAAGCCTAGAAGATGTGTTCATTAACCTGACGACCACAGAATCTGCTGTGGACAGTCCTGATCAACCGATTCCACCCGATCAAACCGGTCTTGAGCAAACCGATACCGAACCGGCAGACGAGGAGAACAAAGCCTAATGAAAACACTTTTTGGCAATCTGCTAGCCATTTACCGGCGAGAGTTGCAGAGCTATTTTCACTCGCCTTTAGCCTATGTGATTGCAGCCGTATTTTGGCTAATCGGCGGGCTGTTTATGGTGACGCTACTGCTGTCTCCCGATGGCATCATTGCGCAGTCCGCAGCGTTGGATCAGTCGGGAATGCAGCAGAATTTAGATGCCCCCTACGAGTTTTTGAAGTTCTATCTGAACCTGTTAGGATCACTCTCCATGTTTATCCTGCCGATGCTCTCAATGGGGCTATATGCCGAGGAGCGCAAGCAGGGCACTCTGGAGCTTTTGGCCACCTCACCACTGACTAACTGGATTGTAGCCGTCGGTAAGCTGCTGGGCGTCCTGACGTTTTATAGTGCGATGCTGCTGCCGCTGCTGGTTACGCAGGCCGTGGCTTTTGAAAGGAGCGAGCCGGGATTTCCAGGCGGACTGCTGCTGCTGGGCTACGGCGGACTGCTACTGCTAGCGGCTAGCGTTCTATCTTTAGGAATGTTTATTTCTTCGCTGTCTGAGAGTACGGTGCTAGCGGCGATTATGACCTTTGGCCTAGTGCTGCTGCTGTGGATTGTGGAGGCGATCGCCAATTCCGCTGGCCCTTTCGGATCGGTTCTTAGCCACCTCTCTTTGCTGTCGCACTATACCGACTTTACCCAGGGCATTTTCGACACGAGTGGACTCATTCTATTTTTGAGCTACATCGTACTCGGCGTTTTTCTCACGGCCCAGTCCATCGACACCCTACGTTTCCAGCGCTCTTAAGCAGTCCCGTTTAAGCTGATACATTCGCCGCCTTTTCGACCTAAAAGTTGTCTCTATGAAAAGCCTACCCGCTGCCTTTAAATACCTTGTTTGGCCAGGACTGATGCTGTTGACAGCGGGCCTGGTCGTGGGCGCGCTCAACGGCTGGACGGAAATAGCCGTGGGGCTGTTAGTGGTGGGCGCGATCGCCATTGTCGCCGCGATCGCCGCTGGCAGCTACAGCGGATTTTGGCAGCAGCGCTCTACGTTAGCGGGCACCAACGCAGTGGTATCGGTGCTGGCGGTCATTGTGATTTTAGGGCTGGTGAATTTTTTGGGCGATCGCTATAGCTGGCGCACCGACCTTACCGAAGGCCAGCTCCTGTCGCTGTCTCCCGCGTCACAAGAGGTGGTAGAGAATTTGAAGCAACCTACCGAGCTGCTGCTGTTTAGCCAATTACCTGACCCAACCGAAAAGCAGCTATTAGAAGACTATCGACGCTACAACAGCGACTTTACCTATCGCTACATAGATCCTGTTTCCGAGCCACAGTTGGCGCAGCAGTTTAAAGTACAGACGGGAAATGAAGTGTTTTTACAAGCAGGCGAGAAGACCGTTTCGGTTCCGCGACCCGCCCCTCAAGCACCGGTTACCGAAAGAACGTTAACCAACAAGCTGGCGCAGCTAGGTCAGGAACAAACGGCAGTAGCTTACTTTTTGCAGGGGCATGGCGAATACGACGTGACAGGGGCGCAGCCGGGTTATTTTGAAGCGGCGACTCGGCTGCAAGAGCAAAATTACACGGTGGCTCCGCTGAACTTGGCAGAAACCAACGCCGTTCCACCCGATGCCGACGTACTGATTGTAAGCGGTGCAAGGCAGGCCCTGTTCGATAGCGAAATTGCGGCGATTGAAAAGTACTTGGACGCAGGCGGCAGCGCTTTTCTGTTGATCGATCCGCAGGCAAAAACCGGGTTAGAAAAACTGCTCAGTCCCTGGGGCGTCGTGCCAGAAGAGGCGATTGTAATTGATACCTCTGGCGGTGGTCAGCTAGTGGGCTTAGGCCCAGCAGCACCTCTGGTCACAGAATACGGCAATCATCCCATTACAGAATCTTTTGGGAACGGTCGATCTTTCTACCCAGTTGCCCGTCCGCTGAAGATTACAGAAGTGAGTGGTGTCGAGGAAACGCCGCTGCTGTTTACGCCGCAAAACAGTCAGGCTCAGCCTATTGCAGAAGGTGAAGAACTTACGGTAGATACTAACCAAGAGCCTCAAGGCCCGTTTGTCATCGGCGCAGCGTTTACCCGCCCGGTAAAAACGGCTGTGGCAAAGGAGGACTCATCTGTGGATCAATCGGAGGAGAGTCGGCTGGTGGTGATTGGTAACTCTAGCTTTGCGACGGATGGGTTGTTTAGTCAGCAGCTCAATGGCGATGTGTTTTTGAACTCGGTGAACTGGCTGAGCAAAATAGACAATCCAACGCTGTCTATTCAGCCGAAGGAAATCACTAATCGCCGGTTTGAAATGACGGTGCAGCAGCAAATTTTCTTAACGCTGCTGGCGCTGGTAATCTTTCCGCTAGCCGGGTTGATTGGGGCAGGCTTGCTTTGGGCCAAACGCCGATAGAGGCTTTAGAAAGTAAACAGTTTTGAGCTATCAGCCGTTACAAGAACTCAAGTTAGGAGCAGTCGGTGGCTATTTTAAGTCGGAGAACGTTGGTTTTGGCGGGATGTGCGATCGCCCTTGCAGGCGCAGTCTTATTAATCGAAAGTCGCTCGGATAAAATATTAGACTCAGCTACCCCAGAGGCAGATAGCGAACTCGTTTCTGACGCTGCCGAAGTAACCGGCGAGCTGATGTTTCCATTTGCGGAAGAAGATGTCGAGCGCTTTACCCTCTCGCGACCTGGCGAAACGCTGGCTTTTGATAAAGATGACAATGGCTTTTGGCAGATGACCGCGCCGCAGGTCGCCGAAGCTGAAGGGGGCGCGATCGCCTTTTTACTCAGCCAGCTTACGAGTACGGCCCTGCGATCGCTAGAGGTGGCACCCGATACGCTAGAAAAATTTGGCCTAGTCGATTCAGCCATCAAGATTGAGCTAGTTGCTGCCGATAAGCCCTATCAGTTTCTGGTAGGCAATGCAGACTTTACCGGCGACCAGCGCTATGTGAGGGCGATCGCTCTCGAAGACGCCGATAAAGAAGCCTCTGCCGAGACGGTGACGATTCATCTAGTATCGGGTGGCATCACAAATGCCGTGGAGAGACCAACCGCAGAATGGCTAGTGCAAGCAGGAGATGCCGCTGGCGAACCGGAAGAAAAAGCAGATCCTCAGACGAACTAACGCTGCACTAGCTGTTGTTGATGACGAAAGGTTCTGCATCGTTGAGGATGCGAACGGGATATTCACCCTGGGGGACAATGTCTGACTGGGGCGATCGCAAAGACTCTCCTTGATTGTTAATCGGCGACGCGTCTGGATTGAAAAATTGACCCTCTTGTTCGCCTTTAATGACAATGACGGTAAACAATATGGCGACGAGAAACACAAAGCCAGCATTCCAGTTCGGCCCATCTTCAGCCTTTTTCTCTGCTTTCTCAAACTTCTCAAAGTAGGGAAAGTTAAAGCCGCAGTTTAGACAATACAGATAGGATACGGTCGCATCTCCGTCTGCATCAAACTCGCCGTCGTAAGCCCACAAAGCAGATTCCGTACAGTCAGGGTTGCGACACTCTACCTTACTGTTGCGCTGTTTCTTTAGCCGATCTTTCCTACTCTCGGCTTCTTCCCGCTCGGCAATACTGCTTTCCTTTTCAACGGCACTCTGCTTTTCGGCCGTCTGCTTTTCAGCGCTGCTTGCTTTCACAGGCATATTGTTTTCAGTCGTGGCTAGCTCAGCAGTTACTGACTCAGCGCCAAACTCATGCTGGCTATTATTGTCTGCTTTGCGGTTAGTTTTCCAAAACTCAAAAAACATCACGGCTAGCTCCAATAATGGAATCGCGGAAGAAATAGGATAATAATTAGGCGTCCGTGTACACAAGTGATATTAAACACAGTGGCACGAGATGATTCAGTAAATATACAGGTGTCATTCCTGTTCACAACTTAGACAGACCCGCTGCTAATGGCATCCGTCTTCTACGCCTCCTTACGAACCCATCACACAAAAGCGAGGAAATTACGCAATAAGTCGCGTTAGCTTAATATTTTTCTGATTTTCACCGTCAAATTGTCCGGATTTTTTGGAACTGTCTTCTGCTCTACCTTTGGAAAGCCAATATAAGCAAGCGTAATGAGAAGCGCGATCGCACCTTTAAGTCCAGTACAAAATCTCAGCTTGAGGAAAATACTGCGCAATCTTATCCTCAAAGAACGTCCGCAAGTCGGCGCTAGTCACCTTGTCATACACGTACTTAGTACCGCCAAACTTATTACGCTTCGTCGTGCGCTTCTCCACATCCATATCCAGCTTGCTGTTGGGATACCACTCGCCCAGCACTTCCTTAGACTTAGGCGTAAACCGGTGGCTAATCAGCTCAAAGGTCAGATCGCAGTCAAAATCTAGCGCTGAAGCGACCTGTTCAAACAGCGCCGTATAGTGCGTCTGCCAATCTTCAAACGCCATAATCGGAGCCATCACAAGCCCCACCGGATAGCCGCCGCCGCCTCGTGCTTTGGGCAGCGCCAACTTTCGTAATGCCTGCAAGCGACCTGCCACCGAAGCCGTTCCCCCTTCGAAGCCCCGCGCCACCGGATCGGCATTGACGCTAGCCCGACAGCGTGTATGTCCATTGTGCTCAATGTTCAAAAGCGGCTCTACATTGTCGAACTTAGACACCCACCGCAAATGCTTATTCGGCTGAGTACCAAAGTAGCGAATGCATTCTCCCAAGCTGCCAGTAAGATGCTCCAGGCTTAGCGGATCGGTATAGCAACTCACCTCAAAGCTGGTAGGCCGATTCGGATCTGCTATGGACGGATTGGCCTTTGGCCCTTTGTAGCTCTCTGTATTTTCTAGGATTTCGAGCAGGTTAGCAAAGACGCGAATAACTGGCGGGCCAGAGAGACTGCTGGCTAGGTAACAATATTGACAGTGCGCCGGACAGCCCTCAGCTAAATGAAACTGCCAATCGGCAGAAGGGGGAATCGGCTGTAGCTTAAGCGCACTCGGCGGCGCAGTCACCACGGCCATGGTTTGCTTAGCCTTAGCGTAGGTTTCTCGCTCGTCTTTGCCACGCAGCCCAACAACGCGATTGTTCTTCAGCTCTGTAATTGGCAACCCCAGCTCGCTGATGCGTCGATAGATTTGCTGACCCCAAGGTTCTTCTAGCGCGGCAGGTGTAAACAATACCTGTCGAGGCATCCACAGCTTAGCCGAATGTGAATCCTGCGGTTCGGCATGAGTAGTTTGTAGATCAGACGCGGCGAGATTGGAGGCAATGGCGCTAGGCGAGGGCATGAGAGGTCTTAATAGAGGCGACCTTTCTACAGTGACGAAGTTGCCCAAGCTATCTCCACCGTCAAAAGGTCGATTTCCGCCTTAGGTGCTAATGAATCAGACCGTACTCAGGAGTGATAAAAGTGCCGCGACATTCACTACGCCGAAGAGAATCATCAGGCCAGCAGGCATGAACTTACGCGTTTTGACGAGCCGAATCGCAAAGACCACAATCAGAATAATGCTGATAATAATCGCTAGCAGGGGGCCTGCGGGACTGCCGCCAAAGAGAAGATAGGCACTGATGAGCAGCAATAGCCCGCTGATTAGTCCTGAAATGAGAGAAACCTGGCTGCCTGCTTGCTTGTAGCCGATGGCGCCGCCGACAATCGAGAGAATGCCGTAAATGAGCGTGGTAAAAGCAGCGAGAGGAAGGTAGGGCATGGTTTGGCTAGCGTAATGTCGTCAGGATTATAAAGCGAGCAGCAGGCTGTAAGAGCGCTTGGCAAGATGACTTAACTTTTAGAGAGGGGCTGTTTTTAGTTATTGTGATCGCTAAGCATCCAAAAAAATTCCCCAGCACACCGAGAACGACAGCGCTAAAGCCAAACAAAAATGTCGTAAGCAATGCTATTCCACCAGAGATTGCGAGACCAAAGTTCATGTTGTGCATAGAAGTCTCGGACAGTTACGCAGGGGTCAGCAAGCTGGGCTGATGCGCCTTCTGATAAGTAGCTTCTATTCGAGTCACTCCCGAGCAGGTCTTCAAACGAATAATGTACTCAGCAATCTGCTTAGAAATAGAGGGAGGGACAGCATCACCAATCTGGTTGTACTTAGCCGAAACTGGCCCCTCAAAAAAGTAGGTAGAAGGAAACCCTTGGAGTAGCGCCATCTCTCTAACCGTCAGCAGTCTGTCTTGCTCAGGATGTACATACCGACCATTTCCAACGTGACCGCATTCGCGCGTTATAGTTGCCGCAACAGTATCCCATTTCAGCCGTCCGTAAACGTCAGGGAATGAACCTGGCCTAGCACGAAACATCGAAGGGATTAAGAGACTGCGCTTCTCTTCCTCAGAGAAATTAGGATCATTCATAATATCGCCCCAAGATCCTCCATTCTTTGGGATAGCTCGAATCCTTCTTTGAACAGTCGCTGTCATTCCAGGCGCAACATGCATAAGGTCAGCAGAATGCACTTCACCAGCAGATACTTTCGGCAAATGAGCAATCGCTTCTCTAACGGTCGTCAGGCGTCCTACGGAGGTTAGAGGTTTGTCTCCTAAAAAGCCGTAGTCGCGTCTTGCTATTACCAGAGTTCTCATTCGTCTTTGAGGCAAGCCATAGTCAGAAAGATTATGGACACCAGAATAAACGGAATAATTTAGGTGACTTAGGCGATCGCAAAGATACTGAAAATGGTGCGCCTGCTTGCCATTTAGCAACTCTTTGACATTTTCCATCACTAAGAATTCGGGAAAGAATTCCTCTACAAAAGAAGCCGTGCGCTCAACCAATCCGTTACGGGGATCGTCTTCCAAATGATTCCTTGCATTCTTCTGTGAGAAACCAGTGCAGGGAGGACAGGCAATCAATACTTCCAGTTCGCCCTTCTCTAGCCCTAGCTCCTGACGATAAGCCTGCGGGTTCAGGGATGACAAATCAGCGTACTTAGGGGCTATTCCAATATTTCGACGATAGGTAGAGTTACACCTCGTCGAACTTGGCTTGTGCTTTCCTCTTCCAGGCTTCGCAACTTCATAGTCAACAGCACCCACGATTGAAAAGTGGTCGTCATAAACTCGAAAACCTGCGCTCATACCCCCACAGCCAGAGAACAAATCGACGACTTTCCATAAAGGTTGAGCGACGAGACTACTCATAAGCACATTTTTAAAGCAATCCAGAACCAAACTGTAACACATTGTGAGACAGACATCCAAGACAACCTTTGATAGCTTTTGTGATGTAACACAATGCCACACAATGTATTTTGCTTATGCCAAGAGCACCCAAGACTGAATTTCTACAGATCCGTCTCACTGTAGAGGATCGCGAAAGAGTCGCCCATATTGCATCAAGCGACCATCTAGAACCTTCTACCTGGGCAAGACGAGTCCTTTTGAAAGCAATGGAGGACTGGGAAAAGCTCAATCCATCCAGCGAGAACAATAAGGGCGAGTAGGTGAGAAAATGTCTACTCCAAGCTTAGATACCTTGCTAGCCCAGCTATACGAGATGGCTCCGCAGCTTACGGCGACCCGATTATCTTTACTCAATCAAATGGCAGTAGCTCTCCAAGCGGAGTTTGAAGGCTCTCCAAACAAGGATAGTGATTTTGCTACACCTGCATTTTATGAATACTTCGCTAGCCGCTTGCTTATTCACCACGCGGTCGTAGAGGAAAAACTAAACAAGAAGTCATTTGAATATATTTTTCGAGATGCCCTACGACATGATGAAAACACTGCGCACCTTACGCTTAGCAGTGTGCATCCTGGCGCTGACCTGATCTTAAATGGAGAAAGATTCTCACTCAAAACCGAAGCATCAAGAAGTCTCCGAGCTGCTAAAATCACCATCTCTAAGTTTATGGAGGCGCGTTGGATTCGTGACAAAGATGAGTTGGGTTTAGCTCGGGACTCATCGCGTAAGCTAAGCGATCACCTCGAAAGTTATGACCGAATCGTCATGCTCCGTGCCGCTTACCTAGCACCAGGGCAAGTAAAATATGACCTTGTAGAGATTCCTCATGATTTGCTAATGCTCGCAACGCGAATAGAGGCAAAGGATATAACCCTTAGCAAAGGCAGGAGCGGGGGCGGAAGTGCTGTTGTTCGGCAAGACGAAGAAGCCGTTCTCACATTAAAGTTCGACGGAAGCGTAGAAAAAGTAACGATCGCAAATTTGCTAGTGGAGCGCTGTACTATTCATGCAACTTGGCAAATTCCGTTGACGATAACGAGATTTGAAAGAAGCCAAGAGGGATATGGGCAAGAACTGTAGCAGCGCGACAAAGTTCATGTTGTGCCTGATCTGTATAGGATGGAAGGTGGCACGCAAGGGGCAACTATGGGACTGGATAAGGACGTGATCGCAGAGCCACTCCAGCGGAGTATCGCAAACATACAAAACTACCGGCAGCAAGCGGCCTCCCTTCTGCTCTATCAAGCCGTTTTAACCGGCGATATCGGTCAGGCATTTTTACATTTATTAGACTCGCTGATAGCCGGTGACGACCTCACTACCCGACTGGCCTATGGAGAATGGTTTGCAGAACTGGCCAACCATCAGCAAAGCTGGCACCGCTATCTCATCTCGCAGATATTACTGGCCGATAATGCCTTCTCTCAAGCCGCTCAAACTATCTCGGCAAACCAGTCAGAGCAAATCGCACCGGGCATCTTAGCCGCTGCTCATTACGATTTAGATATCCTAGAAACTCTCTACAATCTGCCCGCCGAGCACCTGAGCCAATGGACTGCGCAAATCACCGGCAGTAGCGTGCCGCCGGTAATGCAAATTGGTCTAGAGCCAAAATTTCCTATTAAGTTTCCCTACGGCTCCGATTGGCACAACGCCACCACGGAACTCGCCGATTATTACCGTACCCACGGCGTTGGCATCTTCGGTCAGTTCACAGCCTTTCGCTGGCAGGCTCAAACCGCGCCCTTTCAAGATGGACAGCTATTAGGTATAGACAGTACAGACCCGATTTCGCTGAATCAATTGGTGGGCTACGACCATCCTAAACAGCAAATTATTCAAAACACCGAGTTTTTGCTCAATGGCTATACCGCTCAAAACGTATTGCTCTACGGCAGTCGCGGTGCGGGCAAATCGTCTTTGGTTAAGGCGCTGCTGAATGAATATTGCGATCGCGGTCTCCGACTGATAGAAGTGCCCAAAAGCAATCTACAAAACCTGGCGCAAATCGTCGCCCCGCTGCGCCGACTGCCGCAAAAATTCATCATCTTCGTAGACGATCTGTCCTTCGAGGAAGACGACGAAGCCTTCAAAGCACTCAAGGTCGTTCTAGAAGGTAGCATCACCGCGCGACCTCAAAATGTCGTTGTATACGCAACCTCTAATCGCCGACACCTAGTTAGAGAGTCTTTTGAAGACCGACCAGCCCCCAAAGACGCGGGAGAAATCCATACCTGGGACACCGTGCAAGAAAAGCTTTCGTTTAGTGATCGCTTTGGCCTTACCCTCACCTTCACCCCTGCCGATCAACCCACCTATCTCAGCATCGTGCGAGAACTCGCCCATCAAGCCAATATCGACATCGACCATGACCATTTAGACTGGCGAGCTAGACAGTGGGCCACTCGTCACAACGGCAGATCGGGCCGCACCGCTCGTCAATTTATTGACTTTATAACCGCAGAGCAAGGCAGCAAGCCCAGCTAAACCGCTATCGTTAAGGTCTTACAAAACCACACGCTACTCGCACCCTATATGGATACCTCCACCGCTCCGCAAACCGTAACGCTCGGCCCTAGAGGTCCAGAAGTACCCGCACTGGGACTAGGCACCTGGTCTTGGGGAGACTCGCTTTTTTGGCAATACGGCGGTGGCTATGGCGTAGAAGATGTCCGCGCGGCCTACAAAGCATCGCTCGCGGCGGGCGTTAATTTTCTCGATACCGCAGAGGTTTACGGGCTGGGCGAATCGGAAAAGCTGATTGGCCAGTTTATGAAAGCAGATAGCAAACCGGCTATTATCGCGACCAAGTACATGCCCTTACCCTGGCGATTCTCAGGCCAGTCCGTCGCTGATGCGCTTACCGACAGCCTCAAGCGGCTCAAGCTGGCGAGCGTAGATTTATATCAGGTGCATATGCCCTTCGACTTTTTTATGGGCCAAAAAACGCTGATGAATGCGCTGGCAGACGAAGTCGAACAAGGCCGAATTAAGACCATCGGCGTGAGTAACTACTCGGCTAAGCAAATGCGAGAGGCGCACAGTTTGCTGGCCGCTAGAGGAATTCCGCTGGCGGTGAACCAGATGCAATATTCACTGCTGCACCGCAATATTGAAACTAACGGCGTCTTTGAAGCGGCGCAGAATTTGGAGATGACGATTTTGGCCTACAGTCCTTTGGCCCAGGGATTGTTGACAGGTAAGTATACGGTAGGGAGCGATCGCACTCCAACCGGCGCCAGAAAGCTCGATCCTAAGTTCAGCAAAAAGGGCTTGCAAAAAATAGAGCCTGTCCTCGCGGCCTTGCAGTCGATTGGCGACACGCATGGCAAAACGCAGGTACAAGTAGCGCTCAACTGGCTGATTGGTAAAGGCAACGTCGTGCCGATTCCAGGGGCTAAGAATGCTAAGCAAGCCGAGCAAAATGCGGGCGCACTCGGCTGGGAAATGACCGCCGTAGAACGCGAACAGTTAGATAATGTTTCTGCGCCCTGGATAAAGTAGCTTAGGTCTGGTTATGGCAAAAAATAATCTACTCGATACTCGTACCGCTAGCTTCAGTGAATTGATCAGCAATGGGCGAATCTACAGAGTACCTACCTATCAACGCGATTATTCTTGGGAGCAGGATAATTGGGAAGATCTATGGCTAGACATTATCAGTTCGCATGAGACGAAAGATAGTCATTACATGGGAGCCATCGTCCTCAAAGGTGCTCAAGATGGCAGCGCTTTAACGATCATTGATGGTCAACAGAGGATGGCGACTTTGAGTGTGTTGGCGATCGCCATCATCGAGAAAATAAACGAATTGGTAAGAAGGGATATAGACCCTACGAACAATCAAGATCGCCAGAGCATATTAAGACGAACCTATCTCGGTGATAGGAGTGCGGGTTCTTTGCGCTACTCCAGCAAGCTTTTCTTGAATGAGAATAACGATGACTTTTACCAGGGCAACTTAATCAACTTAAAAGAACCTAGATCGCTTCGTACCTTAATACGGTCTAATCAACTATTGTGGAAAGCCTTTAGGTACTATTCTGAGCAGTTGGAGGAGTTAACAGACATTGCAGAAGATGGAGCGCTGCTTGCAGAGTTTTTAACCGAAACCATTGCGCGAAAATTACTATTCATCCAAATCAACGTAGAAGACGACATTAATGCCTATGTTGTTTTTGAGACGTTGAATTCGCGTGGCGTAGAATTGAGCGCTACAGACTTACTTAAAAACTATCTATTTTCTCAGTTTCAGAGTCCTGATGATTTGAATGTTGCGCAAAGAGAATGGCAAGAGATTACTAGAACTGTTGGGATGGAGAAGTTCCCAGAGTTCTTAAAGTATTTTCTGAGTAAGACTAAAAAAAGAGTTAGAAGTAATCAACTCTTCAAGCTGACTAAAAACCAAGTAAAGAATGCAGAGCAAGCTTTTGAGCTTTTAGCCCAGCTTAATGAACTTAGGAACGCTCAATCAATAACTGTCAAGTTTTCAGGAATAGCTCTGTAATTCCATT
>QBMC01000052.1 GCA_003242035.1 Nodosilinea foveolarum
ACAGAACTGCTCCCACAACGTAGCGCTTTGGCGCTGCTGTAGAGTAGTAGTCATTTTTATTATTCCGGTAGTTAGGTACGTATGGGCTGAGCGCTCAAAAAAGAAGCGGTGACTGGAGAATCAATCTCTCAACCGATGTAATCAACGTAACAGATGTAACGGAATATTACAAGCACTCATCTACTTTTCTTTTAGTACCGCCCGCCAGACCCATATTCCCCACTGCCCTCTTACCCAATAGCGCTCATCGCACTCTTCCAAGACAGTTCTTTACGCAATACCTGAAGTGCTTTCTGTTCTGCGCCCGAAAATAGCTCCGTCGCGACTAACTCGTTGAGAACTTGCTGGGCTAACTGGACAGCAAAGCCACCCCCCGAATGGAGTAAGTGACCATAGTACGCAAACTGCGGCTTGCCGTCGGCAGATAGATGAAAGCCATGAATCTCATCGGTATTCATCGCGCAAACAGGCGTGTTTGCAGGGACAACGACGCGCGGAATCCCTTGCAGTCCGTAGCCATACGGCTTGCCAGGTAGCAAACTGCCGACTAACACTACGTTGAGCAAAATGCAGGTGTCTTGCACTAGGTCAGGCGTAAACATCAGGTCGGGCGAGCTGGTAAGCCTGGGGCCACTGTTCATGAATGAGGAGTTGAATAACTGGGAGTTGTAGACGACGCCGACGGCCCAGTGCCGGTGACTGTCGAACTTTACGAACTGGCCAAAACCGTAGTCTTCTATTTGGGGTGGGCTTTCAACATCGTTGGCCGTGTCGAGCTGCACAACGTAGTCGCAGTGGGAGTTGGACTTTACAACTTTGCCTAGACAAGAAGAAGACATGGATTCGGCTTAGCTCTATTTTTGGTGCAGTTTGAGCAGATCTAGCTGAGCGGCTCTACGGCTTTAGGATATCTCAAACAGTCGTACAGATGTATTAAGTGAGCTGATGATTTGAGCAAATTAATAGTCAACAAAAAAGGAAGCACTGCTATGAGTTCTTCCTTCTTTTGGCGTTTGGTGGGGTGATACTTCCAAGGAGTGGCTTCGCCAACGCCTACAAGCAAATCACCACAAATAGAAGACTTAGACTAAATGGCCATCGCCTGAATAATATAGTCAAAGTAAGGCGCAGCTTCTGCAGCATCCTCATCTCGCATCAGGCCCAAAGAGGCGTTCTTTAGGCAGCGAATAGCTTCCACCATGCCAGGGACAGGCACATCCAGCGCGTTGTACATTTCACGAACGCCAATGAGTCCAATATTTTCGATTGGATCTTTGTCGCCTGCAATCAGGCTGTAGGTAACCAGCCGTAAGTACCAGCCATAGTCGCGCAGACAGAGCGCTCTTTGCTTCTGGCCGTAGGCGTTGCCGCCCTTCGCAATAAAGTCAGGGCGGACTTTCCAGAGCGCATTGCTAGCTTGATCAACGATCTTCTTTTCGTTGTCCGCTAGGATTTGGGCAATTTCCATGCGCTGAGCACCGGTCTTGAGAAAATCTTCGATACCTCTGAGTTCGCCACTGGTGGGGTAGCGCAACTCATCATCTGCATTCAGGATTACTTGGCTAACAACAGACATAGTTTATAGGGCGGTAACTCATTTAATGTTTATAGTTTAGCGACTTGGGGGGCGACAAGGAAGGCAATCGCCCGCTTTTCTCACACATTTTTGTCTTCATAAATAAAGCGAGACGCCGCCCACGCCCATCTGAGAAAACTTCTAAGAAATATTAAGACAGCTAACGAGCCACCTAAAACACCGGCCATAAACTCAAATGCGCTTAACGTTTGCCCAACGTTTGAGGATAAATGCGCCATACTGAAGAGTCTGCTCAATCAAAAGCCCGCTCAACCGATTTGCTATGCTGCCCTCAATGCCTACCTCGAAAAACGCTTCAGAAGAGGCCCAGTTGGAAAATACGGAGACGCTAGAAAGTACAGATACACAGAGCGTATGGCCCACCTCACCGGCTACGTCTAAGCCCGCTACGGTAGAGCCAGCCGACGAAAGCCAACCAGCAGCGCACCAGCCAGTAAAGCACCGATCAGTCACTTATAAGAGCCAGCCCAAAAGTAGTCTAAATAAGAGCCAGCCAGCGACCCGCATCCCAGCGCCTCGTATCACTGAAAAGCCGAAGACTAAAAACTTAAAGATCAAAAATCTAAAGACTGAGCAACATAAGCTCGAACAACCTAAGACTGAGAAACCTAAGACCGAGAAGTTGAAGACCGAGAAGCCTAAGACAGACGAGGTTTGGCCCGAGACTGCACCAGAACCCAAATGGCAAGAAGGAGAGATCATCAAACTCGCCATTACAGACTTGAGCAACACTGGCGATGGCGTGGGGCGCTGGGAGAATCGAGTGGTGTTTGTGCCTAACACCGTACCTGGCGACGAAATGCGTGTGAAGCTGACTAAGGTCAAGGCGACTCACGGATTTGGCATCCCGGCTGGCATTGTGACAGCTTCGCCAGATAGAGTGCGCCCTGCCTGCATTGTGGCGGATAAGTGCGGCGGCTGTCAGTGGCAGGCGGTGAGCTATGAGGCTCAGCTTGCTGCCAAGCACCGGTTAGTGACGGATGCACTGGCACGCATTGGCAAAATGGAAGACGTAGCCGTTGATCCGGTGATGGCCGCTGAGCGTCAGCTAAACTATCGGAACAAGGCCACCTACCCGGTAGTGAAGTCTCAGATTAAGACGGTTAAGGCGGGCTATTACCGCCGGGGATCGCATACCGTTGTGAATCTCAACCAATGTCCGGTGCAGGACGAGCGGCTAGATCCTTTGCTAGCTGAGGTGAAGCAGGACATTCAAGATAGAGAATGGAAGATCTATGACGAGCATCATCATAAGGGGCACATCAAGCATTTGTCTTTGCGAGTCGGACAGCGAACCGGGCAGATTTTGCTGACACTGGTGAGCCGTTCGGTGAAGCTAAAAGGGATTCATGAGCAGGCTCAGCAGTGGTTAGAGCGCTACCCTAACGTGGTGGGTGTGCTGGTGAACCTCAACTGGCAGAAGACCAACGCAATTTTTGGGCCAGAGACTTACCCTATTGCCGGAAAGTCCTACCTGGAAGAAGAATTTGCGGGCCTGACCTTTCAGATTCAGCCGACTACGTTTTTTCAGGTGAATACTACTCAGGCGGAGCGGCTGCTAGCTGAAGTGCAAAGAGAGCTAGCGCTGACTGGCGAAGAGGTGATTGTAGATGCCTACTGCGGTGTGGGCACCTTCACGCTACCGCTGGCGAAGCAAGCCAAGCACTGTATTGGCCTAGAGTCGTTTACAGCGTCGGTGACGCAGGCCGAGAAAAATGCTGCGCAAAATGGCATTGAGAATGTGAGCTTTGTGATTGGTGATGTCGGTGCGACGCTGCCTAACGTAGAGATGTTGCCAGATATTGTGATGATGGATCCCCCTCGTAAGGGCTGCGAACCTGATGTGCTAGAAGCTTTACGGGCGATGAAGCCGCCGCGAATTGTGTACATTAGCTGCAACCCGGCGACGCTGGCTCGCGACTTGAAAGCGCTGTGTGAAGACGGTGCCTATCGCATTGCTCGCATTCAGCCTGCCGACTTTTTCCCACAAACCTCGCATGTGGAATGTGCGGCCTTTCTGGTAGCTTCTTAATTGCAAGGGCTTTGGCTACGAAGGCGAAAGCCATTGGAAAAGAGCTAGAGAAAACCCATGAAATTTAGTGAGATTGTCGCTGCTTTGGGCGATCAGGTAACTGCTTCGAGCCTGGAAAGGGGAGGTAAGGACTTGGTTGTTCAAGGACTTGCCGCCTTGGAGCAGGCCAATGCGGATCAGATGAGCTATGTAGAGGGCGGTAAGTTTGCTTCTTTGGTGGCGACGACTGGGGCAGGGGCGTTGGTGTTACCGACTAAAGCAGCGCTACAAGAAGCGGCGATCGCTCGCAACATTGCCTGGGTGAGTGTCAAAAATCCCCGAATGGTCTTTTCTAGAGCGATCGCCCTTTTCTATCAGCCTTACCGACTGCCGGTAGGCATTCATCCTACGGCGGTAATTGATCCGAATGCGCAGGTGGGTAAGGAGGTGGCGATTGGCCCGAATGTGGTGGTTTCTTCGGGTGTGAAGCTGGGCGATCGCGTCTGCATCCATCCTAACGTCGTGGTCTATCCCGATGTCATGATTGGGGCTGACACTACCCTCCATGCCAACTGCACGATTCATGAGCGCGCCCAGATTGGCAGCCACTGCGTCATTCATAGCGGAGCCGTGATCGGGGCCGAGGGGTTTGGCTTTGTGCCCACAGCTACCGGCTGGGAAAAAATGCATCAGTCTGGCATTACGGTGCTCGAAGACCGCGTAGAAATTGGCTGCAATTCTGCGGTGGATCGTCCGGCGGTGGGAGAAACCCGAGTGGGTCAAGATACGAAGATCGACAATATGGTGCATATTGCCCACGGCTGTAAAATTGGTCAGGGCGTGGCGATGGCGGCTCAGGTGGGAATGGCTGGCGGCGTTACCATTGGCAATCGGGTGATACTAGCCGGTCAGGTGGGCGTTGCGAATCAGGCGGTGGTGGGCGATGGGGCGATCGCCTCCGCAAAGGCAGGCATCCACAACAACATTTCAGCCGGTGAAACCGTCTCGGGGATGCCCGCGATTCCTCATAATGTTTACCTGCGAGCGACCGTTTTGTTCAAGAAGCTGCCAGAAATGGCAAAGACGATTAAGGCGATGCAAAAGCAACTCTCGGACGGTTCAGGCAAAGAATAAAGCTTAATAGGCGCTAAATATGGCTTCAGCGACGGTTCCTTCGTCCGCTACAGAAGACTGGCTCGCATTGGTTATGGGTAATACTCGCCTGCACTGGGGCGCTTTTCAATCTGGACAGTTGGCTAGAGTCTGGCATACGCCGCACTTAGATCGCGATTGGGTCGCGCGAATACAGTCGTCCGGATTCAGCGCGGAGGTTTGGCAAAGGGTGCCTGGACTCAGTTATTCAGCAGTCGCTGAAGATCTGTCTCAATCGCTTCAGTCTCAGTCATTTCAGCCTCAATCACTGTGGCTTGCTTCGGTCGTTCCGGCACAAACAGCTCTGTGGGCTAATCGGCGAGCGGCTGATGATGACGCGACTTGTCAGGTGCCGACTTATGGGGTGGAGCGATCGCAAATCCCTCTGAAAAATATCTATCCCACGCTAGGCATCGACAGAGCCATCAATCTACTCGGTGCGGGCGATACGCTGGGTTGGCCTGTTTTAGTCATAGACGCGGGTACAGCGCTGACGTTTACAGCCGGTGTGGAACAGTCGGTTATCGGCGGGGCTATTTTGCCCGGAATTCGAATGCAGACTCAATCCCTGAGTCAAAAAACAGCCGCTTTGCCTGTTGAAGATAGCTGGCTATCAAGGCAGGATTCTTCTTTTCCAGACTCGGCTTTCCCAGAGAGACTGCCGGATAGATGGGGGATGACGACACCTGAGGCGATCGCCAGCGGATTAATCTACGGAACGCTCTCCATTCTTCAAGATTACCTGAGCGACTGGTGGCAAAAATATCCTCAAGGGAAAGCGGTCTTAACCGGCGGCGACGGCCCAGCCTTACATGCTTTATGGCAACAAAAAACCCCAGAGATCGCCTCCAGGGTTACCGTCGATAGTCATTTGATGTTTGTAGGAATGCAGCGCTACCGCAGCGGTGCGATGTTGCTGCTGTAGGCTGAGGAATTCATGCCGTAAGTCGCGCTGGGTGTGGCTTCTGTCTCTAGCCGTTCTTGCAAAGAGGTGACTCGATTTCGCGCGTCGGGGTGAGTACTCAAAAATTCTGGTGGCGAACCCCGGCGCACTAGCTTTTGCATAAAGTTCACCATGCCTTCCTGGTCGTAACCGACGCGGCCCATCGTTTCGAACCCGGCGGCGTCGGCTTCGTACTCAGCCTGACGGCTATTGGGCAATTGCCAAGCAAGTTGAGTCCCAATATTGATCAGGCGTTCGCGGTTTTGACCGACATCTATCGCGCCGGTTACGCCTTGGGCGATCGCCGCCTGTCTCATCTGCTGTACCGCGTGGCGTTCGCCAATATGACCAATCTCATGACCTATCACGCCTGCTAGCTCGGCTTCAGTGTCAGCCGCTTCGATCAGTCCGGTGGTGACGTAGACATATCCGCCCATGGTGGCAAAAGCGTTGACGGCATCGTCTTCCACGATCTGAAAAGTGTAGGGGATATTGGGGCGATCGCTCGCGCCCGCCAAAGCCTGACCGATGTCGTTTACATAGGTGTTCAATGCAGCGTCTTTGTACAGCTTGATTTGGCCGCTCCTAACGAGCTGAGCGTTAATGTCTTTGCCCAGGCTCACTTCTTGTGAGTCCGACATATTAGAGAGTTGATAAACCCTTACGCCACTGAAGATTAGGTCTAGCCAACCTGCTTCGGACGGTTGCGCAGTCGCGACCCCAACTCCAACCGACATCAACAGCGCCATCATGCCTAGCACTGCTCGACGGTAGAGCTTGTTTTCAGAAATCAGCCTAAAGTTTAGGATGTTAGACATATCAATGTTGTCAGTAGGTGGAACCGTCTCTAAATACAGTCGCGTGACCGCTAGCTACGTAGAGCAGGAAGGTAATTTTTACTGTAGTCACTGAGATTGAGAACAAGCAGCTAAGTTGTGACACTTCTACAATTGCTAATCTATATGCCTAAGCAGGATTCTGGCGCGATCGCACCCCAATAGTCGAACCAAATCCGCAATATTCTGTACGAAATATAGTGCCTGCATCTTAAACAGCTACAAGAAAGTATGGTTAAATACGGTGGGCTAACGGCTTGCTTTAACAGACACTTTGTTAGACTCATCAATCAGGGCTAGCGGACAGGGTAAGCAGACACGCCTTGACTGTCCACGTCAGTAAATTTAAGCGAAACAGCAATTAAAGCAAAACGGCTAAGTAAAACGCGATGGCAATTTTAGATTCTAAAGGACGGCTCTTTGGCAAACTGAGCTTGCTGGACTTAGGGGCCGCGCTGGCCATTCTAATGGTTATTTTTGGTATTTTTATTTACCCAGGGGCAACGGGTTCTGTCGCTCAAAGTGGTGCCAACACTAAGCCGGTCGAAGTAGACGTGATGGCTCGGGGTCTGACGGTACTCGACCCGGAAAAGTTTCTCGCCAGCCTTAAATCAAGCGACTCGACCACTATTATTGTGCGAAACCAGCCTTACAGCGGCCCGATTGAAATCAAAGACGTGGTTGCCCTGCCGCGTAGCGTGGCCGTCCCTCAGCCCGACGGTACGGTAAAGTCTTACCCCGATCCGCGTCCGGAACTGAACTACACTGCCGATATGATCATTACGCTGGGGGGTAGAGCGCAAATTGGTGCCGATGGCGCACCGGTATTAGGCGTACCCGTAAAGATTGGCACTCCCGTTGAAATAGAGGGCCAGGACTATAGCTTTAGAGTGTCTACTGTCGCGGTGAGAATATTGGACGAAGCTGCGAAATAGGCAGATTTTGTTCGCTCAAGGCGTTGAGGGCAGGTCTCGATTGAGGCGATCGCCCACTTTCTCAGCAACACCCGCAATCCAGGCTTCGTCTTGCTGGGTATAGCTGCGCGGGGCATTGGCTCCGAGGATTAAGATGGCGCGATCGCCCAACGGCTGACAAATCACGCCTTGCGTATTTTCGGGTAAATAGTCAAACTCAATGCGCCCTGGATAGATACTGAGATTTACCAAATACACCGGCTTGCGCTTGTCTAATACGCGCTGCAAAATTGGCCCAGGCGTAACGGTTTTTTTAGGTGCCAAAATGCCACGTCGTAGCAGTACTTCTCCGTCATCATAGACTACGATGCTCCGCGTGGCCGTGTTAGTAAGCAGCAGCCGAGAGGCCCAAGCCAGCTCCATTTGTACCGACTCTGGGAGCGCCGAGTCCAAGTCAAAGCCTTCTTCCCCCAGGAGGACAACAGCCTCTGGCGATCTAGCTTGAATTCGCTGCCAGAGCAGACCGGTTAAAATCAACAGCCCGCTTAAAATAACGCCCAAGGCATCTGAGCGAGACTGCGCTGCGGATAGGTCGGCTGTAGTCACTCGGTTAATAAAGAGTAAACTCCCACCAATCGCGCCCACTACAATCGGCAATCGCCGGAGCACTTCGTTCTGATCGGGTCTTGTAGCCATCTATACCTTGCACACAAACGCGGTAGCAATAGTGTATCTTTGGCGAGACATCTACTCTAGTCGATGCGTTAAACCGAATCTATAATGTCCGGCTTTATCCGCAATTAATCTGGAGCCTCAAGGAACTGAAGATTTCGTGCTAAATTCTGCTCTACCAAAAATACTATTTGCCTTGGGGTCAGGAACGTTAAGTCTGTTCGGCGTAGGGTTGGGAGCAGGGCTATTCGGCCCCCTGTTTGCTTCTAAGTGGGAGACAGTGCACGGGTTGGATCTGGCCTCTGTAGATCTGCGCCCAGACTGGGAGTCGGCCTGGATTCGTGACACTATTGCTAGCGACCCAGCGGCAAATGCGATTGTATCAGGCTACTTGTCTGGCCTAACGGCATCGGGTTATCTGGGTGATGAGCAGGGCGTATGGGTGTCTTCTGGACTTTATCCCGTGGCGCAGCATCAGGGCGATACGCTTAGACCTGCGGCTTCTTTGACTAAGATTGCGACGACGCTGGCCTCTCTGTCTACTTGGGGGCCAGATCATCAGTTCAACACGCTGGTGGGGTTTCGCGGCAAGCTGTCAGATGGCGTTGTTAATGGTGATTTGATTGTTGAAGGGGGAGACGATCCGCTGTTTGTGTGGGAAGAGGCGATCGCGCTAGGAAATACTTTGCAGCAGCTAGGTATTCGCCGCGTCACTGGCGATCTCATCGTGGCGGGCAACTTCACCATGAACTTTGAACCTGACCCCGGCCAGTCTGGGTTAATGCTAAAGCGAGCGCTGAACGAAGCAGACTGGGACTACGAAGTAGAAGATTCCTATCAAAGCTTTCCAGCCGGACTCCCCCGTCCGGCCATTCAAATTGCCGGACAGGTAAAGCGCGATCCGAATAGCTGGCGAAACAAGGCCGATGGATGGCTAGTCCAACACAGTTCTTTGCCACTAGTAGCTGTCCTTAAGGCGATGAACATCTACAGCAATAACATTATGGCGCAGCAGCTAGCCGACACGCTAGGCGGGCCGTCAGCCGTGGTCAGCAAAGTAGAAAGCGCGGCGGGCGTTGTCCCTGGAGAGCTAAAGCTAGTAAACGGATCGGGACTAGGCGAGGAGAACCAAATGTCGCCTAAAGCTGCTGTGACGATGTTTCGCCAGATTCAAGCAGAGCTAAGACCTAGCAACTACACGATCTCTGATATTTTTCCGATTGTGGGTGCAGACGGTGGCACCGTACAAGATCGAGGTCTGCCTAAGAATGCGGTGGTTAAAACAGGCACTTTGGCGGTTGTAAGTTCGCTAGCGGGCGCATTTCCGACCAAAGACAAGGGAATCGTTTGGTTTTCGCTTCTCAACTATGGCTCTGGGTTAGATGGCCTAAGAGGTAGCCAGGACCGTGTATTATCTTCGCTAGAACAACAGTGGGGCCAAGCCGATGGCATTCCGCCCGAGCTGAAAACAACCGTACGCATCGGTGAAGCGCCCTATCAGTTTGGCGATAGTCAGCGCAATCAGCTCATGCTACCGCAGCCAGCAAAAGAAACGCCCTAGCCGATCAAATTAGCTAAAGTCGTCTAAAAGTCTTTGGGTACGATTTCAGTGACCACATCGCCCGACTCGCCGCCCAAAATCACGACCGTGCCCTGCTCAATATTGCCGATAGCCTTCTCTCCAGAAATAGAAGCCTCAGGGCTAGCGGCCTGTTCGTACTGCACATTGCCTTCTGCTTCTATGTCCTGACTTTGCGTTTTCCAAACGACCCGGTCGGCCTGTAGTCGCGAATTATTCTTTTCGCCGTTGGCGCGGACATTGCCGGTTAAATAAACCACCTGCTGAGCCAAATCTAAACTAGCTTGGTTAGCTGAAGCGGTGACTTTTCGTTCAGGCTGCTCAATGTTCACCGGACTGTTCATTTCTACCGTCTGCGCATTCACATCCCACACGGCAACCTCGCTATTCACCTTTAGCGGCTGCGTCAGCGATTCTAGCTGCACGGATTCGTCGAGCGTCACAATGTTTTTGGCAAGCTGCACATTGCCTTTAGCCCCGATGACTCTATCCGTTACGGTTTCGTAGCCTTCGGCCTGATACTTCTCTACGGTCAGCGGTTTGGCAGTCTGAATCAGTTCTTGCTCGGTCAGCCAGGTAAGCTGCTCGGAGGCAAAGGTGAGCCAGGGCGATGCTTTGCTTTTGGCTGCGACGCCGCCGGTAAGCTCCACGCGGTTGTCTTGGTTGGATACGCTCACGACCTGAGCGATCATCTCCATCTGTGGATTAAAGCCAAAGACCGGCGCATTTTTTGCCGCTGTCTTGTCTAATAGATCCTGTGTGGTCAACGCTTTTACTGGAGGCGCATTGCCCTTTTGCGATCGCCCCAAATTTTCATCCAAATTCTCACCGGCAGCGTCACCTTTTAGCTTGTCGGTGGCGTCCTCTACTGAGTCCACCAACGCATCGTCCTGAAAGTTTCCCATTACCAGCAAATCCTGCTTGGGCTGCCACTTTAGCCGCTCGCCTTGCAAGGTCAGCTCGCCCTCGGTGCTAGTGGCTACCAGGTTGCCCCGTAAGTACAGCGTTTCGCCGTTTTGCTGAACTTCGCCCTTGTCAGCTTTGACGGTATAAATCGTTTTACCTGCCTGAAAAAACTCGCCTTCTAGCTCCGTCAGCTCGGCTTTTTGGCTGTCGGGACTGTAGTTTACGGCCTTGGCCTTGATGCGCCACAGCAGATTGCCATTTTCATCTGGCTGCTCTAGCGTGACCGTTCTCAAGGTTAGCTCGGCGTCGATTTCTTCATCCGGTGGCTGGTTCGTTAGATCGCTGCTGGCCCCGCAGGTTCTTAGCGCGATTACGAGTACTGCGACTGCGGCAGCGATCGCCACCCACCGATAATATTTCTTAGTCAACATTTATCCTTTTCCCAACCGGCCAGAACCTTGCGCCGAACGCTGTTGCGCTATACCTAATTTATGGCGCAGCTTCAGCCCCATCTAGCACCGACAGGCTAGACAGCGGACGGTAGGTGTAATTATGCTGAGGCGTACTGCTGCGCGAGCTTTTCCGAATATCGTCTTTGATGTTATCCAGGTCAATATACCTGTCAGAAACATTGATCAGCGTATCGCTCGTCATCGACCGCAGACTAACCACCTCAATGCGTACGCCCTTATAACTAGCTGCGTCTACCGCATAAGCCAAATCACCATCACCACTCACCAATACCGCCGTGTCGTAGCAGTTCGACAGCGACATCATATCTACCGCAATCTCAACGTCCAGGTTGGCCTTCTTAGATCCATCGGGCAACTGAACTAAATCTTTGGCAATCACCCGGTAGCCATTGCGACGCATCCACAGTAAAAATCCCTGCTGTTTTTCGTTCGCCCGATCAACGCCTGTGTAGAAAAACGCGCGAAACAGTCTGGAACCGGAAGTAAGGCGGCTCAGCAGCTTGGTATAGTCAATTTCAATGCCCAGTTGTAAAGCAGCATAAAATAAGTTGGAGCCATCTATAAAAATAGCAACGCGACCGCGATTCTCTAACACTTGTTCGGGGGTAAAGACGGAATCGTGGCCTAAAATTTGGTGATTATTTAACATTTTCTCTCAATATATTCTCAATTACGTTAATAAATAGGGAATTAGCTTTCTAAATCTGGTTTTGATTTGGTTTTTAGGTCTTTTTAGAGAGTATCTTCGGCTCTCTTTTGTAGTTTTCTCTATCGGATTTTGAGGCTTTTTGGCTACTCCGCAGTCTCCGATCCCAAAATATTGCGTCGTATTGAGAGCTGAGTTCAAAAGAACATGTCTCGTTGAAATATCAATGTTGATCAAGACATACTCCCTTTATTTCAGATATTGAATAGCATGGAAAAATGGCTATCTTGCTTGATCTGCAAAGACTCTACTTCTTATCAAATCATCATACAAGAAAGCTTTTTGGCTGTGGGCCGATTCAGGCTAACTTAATCTCTTCTCAAGGAATGAAAGCGTTTCTGACTCACTATGAATGGCCTAGTATAGATTTGAGATGAGCCAATAAGTTGGTGGCTGAAATTGAAATGTATTGTAGAACATCGACGAGCGAGACAAAAATGAGCGAATCAGCGCTGTTGACAGCTCGCCGCAAGCCAACTGGGTTAGCCGGTATCATTCCTGTCCTAGAGAAAGATTCACTGCCCCCTGGCAGACGTGTTAATATTTTGTTACAAATGATAGTGCACTCAACGAGCGGGTATCTACCTCAAGCATGTTAGGCAGTCTACTAAGCTCCAAATCTGGTTCCTCGGACTTCGGCGAGAATATGCTGAACTCTGTGATTCGTCAGGCTATTCAGCAGCTCTTCACCCGAAGTGAGTCCGTTGAGGTGTCTATTCGCTGTTCGCCTTCTAGCAAAATTTTGCAAGGAGTGGTGGATAGCTTCCAGATGAAGGGACGCGGGCTGTTGATTAAAAAGATGTTTGAAGCGGCTGAGATGGAGTTTGAAACGGATGCGGTCTCTATCGATATGTCTGGGTTGATGGGCGGCAAGATTCGGCTGAAGCAGTCAACTCATGCGATCGCTACCGTCACCATGACCGAATCAGGCATCAACAAAGCCTTTGGTGCAGAGCTAGTCGAAAAGCATTTGAAAAACGTAGACGACGAAGAACTCACCAATCTTTCCGGCGGCGATCCGCTCTCTTTTCGAAAGGTGGAGATGACGCTGCTACCCGATCAAAGGGTGAAAATTCTGGCGAAAACCGATTTGCCCAATCGAGAGGATTTGCCGATTAGCCTGTCGGCTAAGGTCGATGTTGAGCGCCGTCGTCGAGTCGTCTTTACCGACGTTGAGTTTGAGCCAGAAGGGGTGCCAGAAGATGTCCAGTGGCTTTCGGAAGCGGTCATGCCGGGTTTTGTTGGCGTGCTGAACAAGATGGTAGACCTGGAGCGATTTGACCTAGATGGCGTTTCGCTGAGGATTAATCGCTTAGAAGTTCAGGGCAAAGAACTACTGTTTAATGGCTACGCGGAGATTGAGCATTTCCCCGGCATGTAGTCCTTTGGATAGACCGCTGAGCTAGCCAGACTGAATTAGATCTCTAGACTTCAGAGACAGCTAGAAGCTAGTCTACTGAGCAGCGCTCTGATGGAATCTAGGCGCTGCTGGTGTAGGGAGCGTTGAGTCATGCCGCTATTAGAATTATTTCTCTCGGGTGGCGTCGTTATGTGGCCCCTCCTGCTGTCTTCTTTGGTAATCACTGCGGTGGTTTTAGAAAGGGGCTACTTCTGGCTAAAAATTTATCAGCATCAAGATCTTTTTATTCGGCAGGTGCTATCGCTGTATGGGACGCAGCCTAAAGAGGCGATCGCGCGTCTCCGCAATCATCTTCAGTTTCCCTTGGCCCGCATTTTTTTGGCCGCACTGACGCTAGAGCAGGGCACCCCGGATGATTTTCGGCTAGCCCTCGAAAGCGCTGCACAGGCGGAGATGCCTACGCTGAAGCGGTTTAATACGCTGTTTGATACGGTGATTGGCATCGCGCCGTTACTGGGACTGCTAGGCACCATTTTGGGCCTGATGCGCTCTTTTGCGGCGATGCGAATTGGTGAGACGACAAGTCAATCGTCGGGTAGCGTAACGGCAGGTATTGGGACGGCGCTGATTTCGACGGCGACTGGGTTGGTGATTGCGATCGCTACGCTGCTGTTTGCCAATCTGTTTATCGGGCTATATCGTCGGCAAAGGGCGGCGATTGAATCCTACTGCGGCCAGCTAGAGCTGCTGTATCGGCAGTATTACCGGCAGTATTTGGCGCGATCGCCGAGAGGTTGAGCGATAAGCGATAAGCATGAGTGATGAGGGTCACTCGAATAAGAGGGCCTGAAAATATTAGAATGCTAATCAATCAAGCTTTTTCAATAAAACTTCAATAAAACGTTTAGAACGGCTACTCTCTGGCGTTCCGGTTGAGAGCTAACATTGCCGTAGTAGTACTTAGTCTCCAAGCGCACTCAAATAAGAAGCGTTTTTGGCTACTATTGTTTATCAGATATTTTAGTTTTAGCTTGCTCTTTTTTAGCCTGCTTTTTCACTTCCCTGATGGGTGCCTATGTTGCGCGTCTGGCTAGCTTTAGCCATGACTATTCCCGCTCTAATTACCACCGTTACGCTGGTGGTCACTTCGGGTGCTACCCAAAAATCTCTCCAGTCTGCGCAACCCACAATGAACCGGGCCGCTCGGACGACTCAGTCGGTTAATGTGCCACAGCTTCAGCTTAATCGTGGTTCCTCTTCTGCGTCTGCTGGAGCGGGTTCTACGATGTTGGAAAATAGTGCTGCGCTGGCGCTGAGTGATTCCGGCTATCGTCCTAAAGAAGCGGTTTATCTGGCCGATCCGAGTAATTACGATCAGCGCGTCGCGACGGACTCGCAGGGGAACCCGGTCGATAACGACTACATTGTGGTGCTGCACGAAACAGTCGGCACGGTTATGAGCGCCATTAATACCTTCCAGACGCCTCACCCCAATGACGACGATCAGGTGAGCTATCACGCTCTAATTGCTAGCGATGGCACGATAGTTTATGTGGTGCCGCCTGAGCAAAGGGCGTTTGGGGCCGGTAATTCGGCTTTTCTTTCTGCCAAGGGCGAAGAATCTGTTTCAACTAACGCTGAGTTTTCTAGCTCGGTGAATAATTTTGCCTACCATATTTCGTTAGAGACGCCACCTGACGGACAACTGAACGATAATCCCGGTCACACTGGTTACACAGAGGCCCAGTATCAGTCTCTGGCTTGGCTAATTGCTCGCTCCACGATTCCGGAAGAGCGCATTACCACCCATCGGGAGGTTGATAGATCTGGCTCTAGAGCCGATCCGAGATCGTTCGAGACAGACAGACTGGTGAGGCTGTTGCGTCAGTATCGCGGTCAGGCTGAGAATTGAGTGGGTTGTGCCTGGGCGATCGCTAAGGTTATTTGAAGCGCGATCGCCATCCATTTTTGATCTGACGCTTAAGCGTTTGCAGACTCGCTGACTCAGTCGGTTCTGGCTTCGCGGCGGCTTTTCCTGCGGGGTCGTTGCGATAGCGGTAGTGTGTCCACAACTCGCGGTAAGGGCCGCCGCTGCGCATGGGTGTTCCGGCCCAGTGTAGGTAGCGTAAGGGGCGATCGCCATCGAATAAAACCGGGCCGCGCTGCTCAAAATGAGGCGAGCCGCCCCAGCTACCCGGTTCGTGAGGGTTGGCTTTGGCAATGTTGAGCCTGCGAGGAATAGCCTTGAGTACTAGGTAGTTCATGATTGGCTGATCGGTCGTGCCGCTCGAAAAGTCGAAGTATTCGCGATGCGCTGCGCAGTCTTTCAGGAGGTCGGCGAGCTGCTTCATGGAGAGGGCACTTTTGCGTGATCCCCACAGTCCGCTGTTGAACACATCTTGCAAGGTCTCTGGGTTAAAAATGCCTCGTTCTAGCACAACCTCCGAAAACACGTCTTCTAGGCCGCGCTTGTAGTGATAGTCGCACCAGATGAAGTCTGCCTGGTCTAGATAGCTGAGGGTTTCGGAAACGGGGGTAAAAAAGAGAATGTCGGTGTCGATGTATAGAAACTCGTCTAGTGGGCCAAACCAAGCGGCGAGCTTACGCATTTTGTTGGGTAGTGCCAAAAAGTCCCGAGGAAAAATTTCGCCGATGGTCTGCGTTAAGGATGCGAGCAGATCCAAATCAGGAAAGAGCTGAACCTGATACATCTCGGCTAGTTGCTGGGAAACGGCCTGATGGTCGTCATTGAAGGGAATGAGATAAACCGGTATGTCTGGATCGTAAAGGCGCAGACTGCTGAGGAGCGCGATCGCATTTTCCTTTACTTTATTATTGGCCACAATATAAACGCCGCGCATAGCTGCCTCCTTTAGATAATGCGAAATAGAATAATCAATGCGATCTGAGCGGTTGTTGCCTTACTTTTCATGACTAAGACAAAGGCGCTGAGCGCAAAACCCTTTGTCCAGATTTCTCAAAATCTTCAACCACTTTTAGCAAGTCCAGCGTATTGGCATAGGCCGAGGCGGTCATTTCTTCGCGCGATCGCTCGTTTTGCATATCCTTTTCAGTCAACTGGCCTAAAATCTCTAGAATGCTGCCAAGGCGCGATCGCATTTCCTTAGAAGGGTGGGTGAGAGCCTGCTTTGGGTCTGAAATTTCCAAGTCGGCAGTTTTCAGCTCGTCGCGGTTTTTCATTTGCTCGGAAAATTGAATGGCGCAAAGCTGGGCGTACGGGCCATCCTGGTTTAGCAACGCTGAGTGAACGCCTGTTTCAATCACTTTGCCCCGGTCTAAAACGGCAATTTGGTCAGCGTTTTGAACGGTAGACAGCCGGTGCGCAATCACCAACGTGGTTCTATCTCGGCTGAGTTCGTCGATGGCTTTTTGTACTAGCCGCTCTGAGATGGTGTCTAGGGCGCTGGTGGCTTCGTCCAAAATGAGGATGTCGGGATCTTGGATGAGGGCGCGGGCGATCGCTAACCGCTGCCGCTGTCCGCCCGAGAGCAAAACACCGCGATCTCCAATCAGAGTCTCCAACCCATCGGGCAGCGCCAGAATAAACTCCGAAGCATTGGCTCTAGCCATCGCGTCTTCAATCTCAGCCTCGGTTGCTTCCGGGCGACCGTAAACCAAGTTCTCCCGCACGGAGGCATTAAACAAAAAAGTGTCTTGACTGACAATGCCCAGCCGCCGCCGAAAGGTCTGGATGTCAAACTGTTTGAGGTCTACGCCGTCAATTTCAATCCGACCGCCATCTGGATCGTAAAATCGCGGTAGCAAGTCTGCCAGCGTAGACTTCCCGGCTCCCGACGCGCCGACTAAAGCCAGCGTGGTTCCTCGCTTTAAGTACAGGTCAATTCCTCTCAGTACTGGCTGCTCGCTACCGGGGTAACTAAAGCTCAGGTTGTTAAAGTGAATGCCTTGCTTTATCCCTAAGAAACTGCGAGACCCAGACTGCATAAAGGGCTTGTCGCTACGGCTCAAAAACTCGCTGACAATGGCAACGCTAGGCAGCGTATTGGCCAACTGACTGCGAGCAGCATTGAGCTGACCAATGGAGGGCAGCATTCTAAAGAGCACCACCAAATAGGTGAGTAAAATAGCGGAAAATGTTTCTAGGCGATCGCCCATAACAGTGCGACCAACTGTCGCTACGCTAATCAGCGCAATGATGCTACAAACTTCATTGATCGGGCCAATGCCTGCGAATAGTAGCTGCGCATGATATTCAGACTGCTCGCGATCATTAATTAGCTGGCTAATAGTATGGTACTCGCTCGCTTCATTCGCGGTTGCTTTCACGAGCCGAATGCCCGAGAGAATTTCGACGATCCGACTAGAATACAGCCGCGACAAATGCGAGAGTTCTTTGCCAAATACCTTCGACTGGCGAATGGCCGTTTGATTAATCAGCGCTACTAACCCAAGCGCGACCGTGGCAATTAAGGTGAGCTGCCAAGAGGTCCACAGCAAAATACCGATAAATACTAGGATGGTGATGATCGCGATCGCCATTCGCGCCAACGTTCGAACCGCAACCGTAGTACGGCTAATCTCTACGTTGAGATGGTTGATCAGATCGCCAACTTTAGTGCGCGTATAGTAAGACAAATCGACATCTAGCAAAATGCGCAGTCCATCTAGTCGGAGGTTGGCGGCTAGCTTTCGATTTAAGCTGCTAGACGTTAAAGACCCCGCGTAGGCTGCGGCATTTTTTAAGACGATCATAAAGACAACCGCAAACGTCATCGCCGCTAGCCTTTGATTCTCTGGAAACTGATCAAAAAAGCCTAGAAACTGCCGTAAAACATCCGGTAGCTGATCCATCAGACTAGACGCCTGACCTAAAAGCTCTAACAAAATCGGCACAATTAAAACGGTGCCAATTCCGTTAAACAGTGCGCCGGAAAATCCCATCAAAATAGTGAGAAGAACCAGAACGGGATGTCGTAATAGCGATTGTCGAAGGAGTTGTCTAGAATGCATAACCTTAGCGGCTAGATAACGAAAGCGTTTGGACTGAAATGTTTAGATCAGCGGTTTAGACTAGAGGCTTGGACTGAGGGCGTGAATTAAGCCACTAAACGCTGAGCCAATGAGTTGAAAAATCATTACGGATGAATGCCTAATTCACCAAACATGACTGCCAAACGTTTTACCATCGCTTGCGTACTGTAGTGCTCTATACATCTATCTCTGGCCCGTTGCCCTACTCGATTTGCAGCCTCTAAGTCCTTGAAAATGAGGGCAATTTGCTCGGCAATCTGCATCGGTGACTCAGGCTCTACCAGATAGCCAGCGCCGCTTAAGACTTCCGGAATGTCTCCTACTCTGGTGGCAATAATGGGCTTCGCCATAGCCATGCCGTCTGTTAGCTTGAGGGGAAACTGAGCCTGGGCAGTAGCGCGATCGCGCTGAGGCACCACCACCACATGCGCAGCAGCCACCACCTCTGCCATTTCATCAATCGGAAAGCGCGGTAGCTTAATCAACCATCGGCTCCACTGGCGAAACAGCTCGTCCTCATAGCCATCGGGTTTTCGCCCGCCTACAATCACCAGCCGCAGATCGGGCCAGTCGAGCTGATCGAGCGCGGTTAAAACGTCTTCTAAGCCTTTGTGGGGGCGAGCGGTGCCCGGAAACATCAGCACTTTGTAGCCTTCCAAGCCGTACTTTTGCCGACTGAGCGCCGGACTGTAGTGAGCCGGGTCGAATATTTGAGTGTCTTTGCCGTTGGGCAGATAATGTCCGCCAAAGCGCTTTTGCAAAAAATGGGTGGCGACGCTCACGCTATTGGCTTTGCTGACCCAATTTTCCATCCATTCTAAGTAGAGGGGATGTTCTGGATTGTGTAGTGCTCCCGTAGGTTTGAAAATGTCTCGCACTAGCTGCTTATATTTAGGGCGGTAAGGCTCGAACCAACTCATTTCCCAATCGTCGATATCAACAATAACAGGATGCTTTGAGAGGGTTCTTTTTAGCAGCGCCGTACCAAAACTGGTAGGTCGTGGCTTGATGGCGTAAATTAGGTCTCCGTTTATTTGAGAAAGCAGTTTGCCTAGATCGGCCCCGTATTGAAGCGATCGCCTAGCCGGTACAGCTAAAACGTTGAGGTTCTGCGGCGGCGGCGGATATAGCTGCTCTCCAAACTGCGGGCCGACCACCGTTACCTCGTAGCCCATCTGCTGCAACGCATTGGCAACTAAGTAAACGCGCATGGTTCCACCGCCCGCCAAATCTGGAGCGATCACTGAAACTTTTAAAGGGAGAGGGATAGGCACAAGCACTGCGAAGCTTTCAGCGAACAATCAAACTAGTTTCGTCGCTGCTAGATTACCCGTTCTGATGTGCTTAACCGCTTTGGTATCTGTTGTTTGCTATTAACTGTTTGCTATTGGCGCTGCCGCAGGCGGTAATTCCAACATCAGCTTGCCTAGTACCCCTTTGCGAAATTCAGTCAGTATTTTTTGGGCGGCTCGCTCCTGCGACCCTTGAAATTTGGCGTCCGCTAACTGCTGCAAATAGGTTTCGCCCGTACCGTTTGTAGGATCGATCTCGTAGCGTTCGAGTAACGCTTGGGTGCGTACTGGCAGCTCTGTGTGAGTCTGAGATTGCTCGACAATATCTAAATCCTTGAGCAAATCGACAAAGGCCGCTGCTACCCGCTGCGTATCGTAAGCCGCTTTGCCAATATCGTCGCAAATGGCCAGCTTTAGGGCAGCGACCTGATCGTCTAACTGGGCTGGAATAATACCGGGGGCATCTAGCAGCTCTAGCTCGTCTGAAATGCGCACCCATCGGAGCTGACGGGTGACGCCTGCTTTGCGCGCACTCTCGACGACTTTGCGCTTTAGCAATCGGTTGATGAGGGCGGATTTGCCGACGTTGGGAAAGCCGACGACAACGGCGCGAACTGGACGCGATCGCATTCCCCTCTCTTTACGCCGCTGGTTCATCGCGGTTCCGGCTGCCTGCGCCGCTCGCGCAATTTGCCCCACGCCTTTACCCTGATTGGCATCGGTATAGTAGGCCACTTGGCCCTGCTCGCGAAACCATTGCTGCCAGCGATCGCGCGCTTCCGGCACAATCATGTCCACCCGGTTCATTACCAGCACTCGCTTCTTGCCCTCTAGCCATTCATCTAGCTTTGGGTGCAGTGTCGAGAGCGGAATGCGAGAATCGCGCACCTCTAGCACCACATCAACTCGCTTGAGCTGCGCTTGCAGTGACCTTTCGGCCTTGGCAATATGGCCTGGATACCACTGTATGGCGGGCGTAGACATGAGAAAAATGACCGTAAAAATACCGCAGTCTAAGGCACTACCAAAACCGGACAAGGCGAAAGGTTAATCACCTTATTGCTGACGCTATCCTCGTGTCCTTCTTCAATCAGCCCGGTGCCTCGGCAACCCATCACCACTAGCTCAGCGCCAATTTCATCGGCCACATCGCAAATAACAAAGGCCGGATGCCCATCGCGTTTGATCGTGTCAGCCGAAAATCCGCGCTGCTCGAATACCTGCTTGGCCTGGGTAAGCAAGGAGGCCACCGCGTCTTCGGACATCTGCTCGGGGTGCGCCGGGTCGCTGTCTTCTTCTGATTCCACCACGGAGAGAATCGTCACGCTGGCATTGCAGAGCTGCGTCATATCTAACGCAGTTTGCATCACCTTTTTTGCCCCAGGGCCAGAATCAATCGGAAACAATATCTTCTTGTACATGTTCGTAAAAGTGCCGCTTAGCCATCCTAAGACAATTGCCCTAAGAACAATTGCTAACTCTGATATTAGAGCACTGTCGGACTGGTCTGCGTAGGTTCTGTTTAAAGTCATCGAGGCAGCGATCGCACAATTCTGTAAAATGGTTAACAAATTAGGCACTAATACCCAGTTTTAAATCACATTTTAGGAGAGTATATTCCATGGCCAAAAAAGCGCTAGCCGATCTATCTGCGTCCAACGTTTCTGGTAAACGAGTCCTCGTGCGCGCCGACTTCAACGTCCCGCTAGACGACGCAGGCAACATCACCGACGACACCCGCATCCGCGCCGCCTTACCCACCATTCGAGATCTAACCTCTAAAGGCGCAAAGGTCATTTTGGCGAGCCACTTCGGTCGGCCAAAGGGCAAAGTTGTCGATAGTATGCGCCTAACGCCCGTCGCTAAGCGGCTTTCGGAAAAACTGGGCAAAGACGTGATCAAGTGTGACGACTGTATTGGCGATGAAGTCGCTAGCAAAGTCTCTAACATGAAAAACGGCGACGTTTTGCTACTAGAGAACGTGCGCTTTTACGAAGGCGAAACCAGCAACGACGCTGACTTTGCGAAAAAGCTAGCTGCCAACGCCGATATGTACGTGAACGATGCCTTTGGAACCGCTCACCGCGCTCACGCTTCGACAGCCGGTGTCACCGAGTACCTAAGTCCATCAGTAGCCGGTCTTTTGATCGAAAAAGAGCTGAAGTTTTTGCAGGAAACCGTTGACAATCCTCAGCGTCCTCTGGCAGCGATCGTTGGCGGCTCCAAAGTCTCTTCTAAAATCGGCGTGATCGAAACCCTGCTCGATAAAGTCGATAAAATCTTCATCGGCGGCGGCATGATTTTCACCTTCTACAAAGCCCGTGGCATGAACGTCGGCGGCTCCCTGGTAGAGGAAGATAAGCTGGAATTGGCAAAAAAGCTAGAAGCTAAGGCCAAGGAAAAAGGCGTTGATTTCTTGCTTCCCACTGACGTCATCGTGGCCGACAAGTTCGCTGCTGATGCCAATACTCAGACCGTAAGCATAGACAACATTCCTGACGGCTGGATGGGCTTGGACATTGGCCCAGATTCTGTAAAGACTTTTCAGGATGCACTAGCTGACTGTAAGAGCGTCATTTGGAACGGGCCAATGGGCGTGTTCGAAATGGAAGCCTTTGCTAAAGGAACTACAGGCATTGCGACGACGCTAGCGGGTCTGACCGATAAGGGCTGCATCACTATCATTGGCGGCGGCGACTCCGTTGCAGCCGTTGAGCAAGCGGGCTTAGCTGATCAGATGAGCCATATTTCAACGGGCGGCGGTGCCAGCTTGGAGTTGTTAGAAGGCAAGACGCTTCCAGGTATTGCTGCGCTAGATGATGCGTAGAATTTATTAGAAGGATTAGTCTGCTATCTTCATGAAAGAGCGCCCTGCGGGAACCCGTAAGGCGCTTTTTTATCTGTTAATCTACATAGGTAGCGTCTTGCTAAATCTATGGTCGCGCTCACCACCTCTAGTCCTGCTCGAAAATCTTCTGAAGAAATTCCTCAATGGGTGCCAGCAACCTGGGCGGATTACATTGCTGCTTGCGAAGAAGCAGAAGCCCAGCAAGTAGACCACTTTCGCGTGTATTTCAATCAACGCTATTTGTTTGTCGATATGGGCTGGGAAGGAATTAGTCATTCTAAGTGTCGCGAATTGCTGACGATGATTTTCTTCGCATGGTTTGTCCAGCAGCCAGATATTATCTTCGAAGCTATGGGTGGCTGCATTATTGAGAAACCAGAGCAGCGCGGCGCGTCTCCAGATGAGGTGCTTTATTTAGGTGCAGATACGCCTCAATGGAGTCTAGGTGAGTCTCGTCGCGTAAATTTGCGACGGTGGCGTGTGCCTAATCTAGTTTGCGAGGTGGGCGATACGACCCTGGCTAGCGATTTGGATGAGAAGAAGGAAATCTATGCTGCGCTAGAGGTGCCCGAGTATTGGGTGATTGATGTAAAAGCGCTGCGGGTCATTGCCTTTTTGCTACAGGCGGACGGACGGTATCAGCAGTGTGAGGTATCGGAGGCACTGAGCGGTCTTGAAATCTCTTTGGTGGAAAAGACGTTTGCACGGTTAGCGAATGAAACGAATGGCAGCGCTGCTCAGTGGTTTTCACAGCAAATTTCTAGCTAGTGATGCTTTTGGGCGCATTGTCCTTCCCGCTGCAAAAAGAAACGTCTCCAGATCGCGAAAATGGGCATTTGCTTAGTCAACGATGGTTGTGCGATCGCCTTCCTTTTCAGTGGCGATCGTCAACGTTTCATCAATCCAATCATTCAGGCTCTGGCCTTTATTTTTGGCAACCATAAAAGTCTGTCGATGGCGCTCGGGGGTTGTTCTATAGGCCAGTTTCCCAGAAAACGGTTTGTTTGCTTTTCGTCCTAGCTCGTTACAGAAATTAAGATAGTCATCGACTGAATCGCGAAAGGCTTGCTTTACTTCATGGACGGCATCGCCTTCAAAAGTCACCACGTCACGAATATTAAGGATTTCTCCCGTCAAAACATCCGCTTCTCCATCCACTTCCACTTCCCCGGTGTAGCCTTTGTAAGAAAAGAGCATACGGTTACCTCAACGAGCTAAACAGCTCACTAGCTTTTTTGATTACTTGAGTTCTTTATAGCAGCGCAGCGTTCAGAAATTCTTGCAGAATGCGGCGTAAATGAGCGTTTGGATGAGGTATAGAAATCCTTGGCTTGCTGCTATGTTTACTAAATAGCAGTTCCTGAATAAAATGAAGCGGTTCCCAACCCTTGGGCGCGATCTTTCCTTGGAAGGGCTTCGAGATCGCATCAGATGCATCCTTTTGTCTATGATGAAGAGACTTGAGAGACTATTGCAAGGGAGTTTTCTGATGACAGCGGTATCTGACAATTTGCTGTCTAGGATTACGGTCAATCAGGAAATTTTGGGAGGAAAGCCTATCATCCGAGGTATGCGACTTCCGGTGGCTATGATTTTGGAACTGCTGGCTAAGGGTGCTGCGATGCAGGAGATTTTAGAAGGTTATCCAGAACTCGAAATGGCTGATATTCAAGCCTCTTTGCTATATGCGAAAGATTCGAGTTCGTTAGGATGTAGCGTCGATAGCTAAACGTATGTCAGATTTCTTCTTTGGATATACTATTAGACCTCTTCAAAAATAAGTAAAGATGGCAAAATAAAGGTAATGGCGATCGCTA
>QBMC01000053.1 GCA_003242035.1 Nodosilinea foveolarum
TGGAACAACAATTTCCTCATTCAAGTGCTACTCGATTGAGTATGCGTTTGCCCTGGGCGATTTGAGGGCATGGCAGCGTAGATCCAATACGACGTGGAATAATGAAATTTTGGGTGATTTCTATGGACGCTTTTCGCAGCATTGAATGGACAGACGGTAAGCTGCGACTGCTCGATCAGCGGCAGTTGCCGATAAAAACTACCTATCGCGACTATATCAGCTATATAGAGGTCGCTAGCGCAATTCGTAGCATGGTTGTTCGGGGTGCGCCTGCGATTGGGGTGACGGCTGCTTTTGGGTTGGCGCTGGCTGCACAGCAGTCTGAAGCTTTGACGCTGGCTGCTTTTTTAGCCGATCTTCAGGCCGCTGGTGAACATTTGATGGCGGCTCGACCCACAGCGGTAAATCTATCTTGGGCGGTGTCTCATCTACTGGCTTTAGCGGCGGATGATGTTGCGCAAAAGACGGTTGCTCTCGAAGGGTTGGATGAGTCTGCGTCTGAGGTTTCAGAGGGAGAGGCGATCGCCCGACTAAAACAAACCCTCCTCAGCGAAGCCCAAGCACTGCACCAAGCCGATATTGAAATTTGTCAGCAGTTAGGAACTCACGCCCAAGCCCTGATTCCTGATGCGGCTACCGTTATCCATCATTGCAATACGGGCGCTCTAGCCGCAGTAGACTACGGCACGGCAATTGGGATTATCCGTGTGGCGCACGAGCAGGGTAAGCAAATTCACGCCTTTTTAGACGAAACGCGGCCTCGCTTGCAGGGGGCTAGTTTGTCTGCTTACGAAATGCAGGCGTTTGGCATTCCGCATACGGTGATTGTGGACGGGGCGTCGGGGTATGTGATGCGGACTCGGAAGATTGACGCTTGTTTGGTGGGGTGCGATCGCGTGGCGGCTAATGGCGATGTGGCGAATAAAATCGGGACTTATAACTTGGCAGTGGTGGCCCGCGCTCACAACGTGCCGTTCTATGTGGCTTGCCCGACGAGCACGTTGGATATGACGCTAGCGAGTGGTGATGAGATTGAAATTGAAGAACGCGCGGCTACCGAAATTACGCATGTCAAAGGCCAGCAGATTACGCCGGATGGAACGCCCGTGTTTAATCCGGCTTTCGACATTACACCGGCTGAGTATGTCAATGCGATTGTCACTGAAAAGGGCATTGTCTACCCGCCCTATCAGGAAAATTTGGAAAAGCTCATGCGCTGAAGAAAATGCAGACTTGAGCAAAAGAACACAGAGTAGCTTAGAACCTGTCTTTAGTGCTTAGCTGGAGCTTGACTCGCATTGTCTGATGCTCGATTGAGTGGATATTTGAGTTCGCTATTACTGGCTGTCTTTTCAGCCGAATTACCTGTCGGTAGAAAAACGGTAAAGGTGGACCCCTTATTTTCACCAGGGCTGCTGGCAGCTACAGCCCCTCCATGCAGTTCTACCAAGTGGCGAACAATGGATAGCCCCAATCCTAACCCGCCAAACTGTCTGGTGGTGGCGGCATCTTCTTGCCGAAAGCGGTCGAATACGTGAGGCAAAAAGGCACTATCAATGCCTTTGCCGGTATCGGCAATAGAGATTTTTATTTGGTTGTTGATTTGCTCGGTGCGAACAAAAATTTTGCCTGAACGAGGCGTAAACTTAATTGCATTTGAAAGTAAATTCCAAACGATTTGTTGGAGTCTGTTAGGGTCTGCTAGAACATTGATGACCTGCGCCTCGAAGTGAGTTTCAACTGAGATATCTTTGCTTCCCGCTTCTGAACTCAGTTTTTCAAGGGCTGTCTGAATGGCTGAGACTACTGGTACTGCGTAAGTATTTAGCGTAATTTCGCCCCGTAGAATTCGAGAGACATCGAGCAAGTCGTTGACAAGCTGCGCCTGTATGCGAGCATTACGCTCAATAGATTTAAGGGCTTGCTCTTTTCTCTCTGGGGTAAGTTCGCCTTTTCTGAGCAGTTTGGCACAGCCCAAAATTGGGTTGAGGGGCGATCGCAATTCGTGCGATACCACGGCCAAAAACTCGTCCTTCAATCGACTGGCCGCTTCTGCTGCTGCGCGGGCGGCTTGCGCTTCAGCTAAGCGTTGGGCTTTAGTGGACTCTGCTTTTTTGCGATCGCTCACGTCTTGAAAATAAACGGCCAAGCCTTCCGCCGAGGGGTAGCCATGTACCTCAAACCAAGCATCAAAGCTAGGACTGTGGTCTTCAAACACCACCGGCACGTTGTCGGTCATGGCTCGGTGTAGCTCTTGGTAAGCCAGCGTACCAACTCTGCCTGGGAAAGCACCTTTCCAAACGAGCTGGCCCACTAGCAATTCGCTCTTCTGATGCAGTAGCTGAGCGGCTTTTTTATTGACGTAGGTGTAGCGCCAGTCTTTGTCTATGGCGATAAAGGCATCGCTGATGCTTTCGAGTACATTGCTAATTTGAAGCTGGGCTTTTTCGGTAGTTTGTTCTATCGTTTTCTCGATGGCGACTTCACACTGAAGCGCCTTCATCTGTATTTGATCTTGGATAGTTTCTACTCTTTGTTGAGCAGTGGTTTCGATCCCAGCGCTAAAGACTCCGTTTACCCTACCGGTTTCACTAAACAGCGGACTATAAGAAAGCAAAAAAACTCTCGTCTCACCGCCGCTCGCGGTTATTGTATGCTCAGCATGAGTTGTTCTACCGGTCTTAAGCACAGATTTGATGGCTGGCTCGATTTCTGTTTGATGAGAAGAGATTCGAGGCAGGGCGCTTTCGGACTCAAAGGAGACGATGCCTAAGTCGAGGTAGGCATTGTTACAGATCATTTCTGACGGGGAAAAATCACCCCACCATACGGCCATAGGTAATTTCGCATCAACGCAGATTTTGACAATCGTTTTGAGGTTCTGAGACCACTGTGAAACTGCTCCAAAAACAGTTTCACGCCAGTTTACCTGCCTGAGGCGAAGGTTCATTTCTCCGTCACCCAAAAAGAAGTCAGACGCAGTTGCCTCACTGATATCAACTATCATTGCCACTCCTCTTAGCCATTTTCAGGTTTAACAAACAACAAAACTACGGCGTTTGCTTAGTTAAACTTATTTTTTTAAGGCAAGAAAAGGCATCTGTCGAAAGGCGAACCTGCCGACATCTATTGGGTTAGCGCCGCAGAACTTCAGATGCGCTTAATGAGTGACTGTTTATTTAGACATAGATGGCATAGGGTGCGGATTATGTCTGGGATAAGTTTTCATAATCTGCTGCACCTGTTCGGCATGGTAAGAGCTGCGCGTTAGCGGTGAAGAGACCACTTGCAAAAAGCCCATTTCTTCGCCCGCCATGCGCCAATCATCGAACTGCTGCGGCGTGACAAACGTATCTACGCCTAAGTGTTTTTGGCTGGGCTGTAGATATTGGCCAATGGTGACGATATCGCAGTCTACTGCTCGCAAATCGGCGAGTACCTGACGAACTTCTGCGTCGGTTTCGCTGAGACCCGCCATAATTCCAGATTTGGTGTAAGTCCAGGGGGCGATCTCTCTAGCCGTTTTCAATAGGTCTAAGCTGCGAGCATAATCTCCCTGTGGCCGGGTGCGCTTGTACAGACGCGGCACCGTTTCAGTATTATGATTGAGCACTTCAGGTTGACCGTCTAACAGCAGCGTTTCTAAGGCGTCCCAGTTGCCGCACAGATCGGGGATTAGTACTTCAATGGTGGTGTGTGGCGAGACCTTACGAGTTTCTTCTATGCAGCGGATGAACTGGCTGATGCCGCCATCGGGTAAATCGTCTCGGTTTACGGAAGTAATGACTACGTGGTTGAGCTTCATCCGGCGTACCGCTTCTGCTAAATGCAGGGGTTCTTGCGGATCGAGCGTCCGAGGGGTTTTGTCGAAGTCGATATCGCAGTAGGGGCAGGCGCGTGTGCAGGCTGGCCCCATAATCAAAAAGGTGGCGGTGCCGACGCTGAAGCATTCGCCGATGTTGGGGCAAGAGGCTTCTTCGCAAACGGTTTTAAGATCGAGATCTTGTAAGATGCCTTTAACCTCACCGACGCGCTCCCATTGAGGGGCTTTTACCCGTAACCAATCTGGCTTGACTACCACGCTAAAACTGCCTTAGTAAGGTTTCAATTAAGGTACAAAAGGTCATTCTAGCAAGGGATGTCTGTCCTACCCGATGAATTATTTGTTGTAGGGTAAGGTTGTATAAAAGTGAACCCTCAAGGATTGAGTTGAGTATTAGGTTAGACCATGCGTAGACAGCCTGCTTTTTTGCGCTGTGTGGTGGCGCTATGCTTTAGTTCGGCGATCGCGCTAGCAGTTTTTGAATGGCGTAGCCCTATTCCTGAGCTAGTGATTACGCCAGAGGAAACCCCAACGATTGATCTGAATCCTAAAAAGGCAGGGGTTGGGCAGTTCGTTAGGTTTACCTGGGCGCGAGAACAGCTAGGAGGACTGGATCGTCCTTTTTCTAAGTCCGCTGGTGAGTCGGTGGTTGATTCCGAAGAAGCCGAGGCGGTGCGGTTGATACTATCGCTCTCGAAGCGATCTTTGGAAGTGCGATCACCAGATAACCTCACCACCGTTTACGAAGTTGCCGTAGGCCAATACGGTTGGCAAACGCCTACGGGCAAATTTAGTATCCTTAGTAAATTAGAAAATCCGGCTTGGCAACATCCGCTGACCAAAGAAGAAATTCCGCCTGGACCTGGAAATCCGTTGGGTACTCGCTGGCTAGGATTTTGGACAGACGGCCAAGCGCAAATTGGGTTTCATGGCACCGACCAGGAAGATTTGATTGGCGAGGCGGTCTCTCATGGCTGCGTCAGAATGCGTAATCGAGACATTCAGGTGCTTTATAGCCAGGTAGCGGTGGGAACGTCGGTGACGGTTGTGCCTTAGCTAGGCGGGGATGCTAGAAAGATATATACAAGAAAACGACTGCCAGAGATATCTAGCAGTCGTTTCGTTGTGTGGAGTTGTGCAAAGGAGGACTGTGCGTTTGGGCAAAAAACTGCCCGAACGGGAGAGGTGGTTTAGGCGGCGGGCTGCTGCTCAAAGTCGTGGGCGTAGTCTTTGAGCAGCTTGTTAACCTGACTGAGCAAACCGCTTTCCTGTTGGCGCTGAATCTCTTTGCGCTCTGGAAAGAACTCTGGCTGGTGAAGGCTGCGGCCGACCGACTCACTTACCTGCTGACGAATCAGATCCGTCAGATCAGTGCGGGCTTTGTCTCTTTGGTAGCTAGCCCCTTCTTCGGTGGTGGCGTATAGAGGCGGCAAGCGGTTGAGCGCGTAAGCTGCCACATCGCCCAGGTCGAGCGTTTGGTCGCTGTTGGCTTCAACTGCGGCTACTTGAGAAATGGCTTCTGTTAAGACCAGCTCTTCCATAACGTTAATAAACTGCTTGCGAGGAACGGCAACGACTTCGCCGGTTAGCAAAGAACCCATCAGCCGATCTAGCGCCATGTATTCTTCAATCGAAAGTTCGGAAGCTGTATCGCAAATACGGCCTACCTCGGCCTCCATAGCAGGGGTGAGGTAGCCGTCCTGCAACGCCTGTTCAACGATTTTTTCGATGCTGCTCATGTCTACACAAGACTCCGTTTAGTAGTTCTGCTATAAAAGTTCAAAGGCACCCGTTCAAAGGTAGCCCGTCAAAAGAACTTCGAGGCTTGAAGCCCCCGATGGTTCTGATTCGAGGAATCTTCGTTTCAATGATTCCCGTTACGTCAGCGGGATTGAACAGTAAATTCCGTAATTTGATCGATCAGAAGAGAGCCTTGAAATAGGCATCCTGACTGAGAAAATCCGAGTTAAGCGTCAGATTTGTAGGGGGCTATTCGATTCCGTCGTATCGCCAGGGAACCGGATCAACGGCGACGCCGTTTACAAAGAGGCCCCAGTGTAAGTTTGGCCCGGAGGCAAATCCTGTAGACCCCATGTAGCCAATGAGCTGTCCTTTCTCAACCTGATCGCCTTCTTTTACGGCAAAGCCCGACAGGTGAATCATGACGCTGGTAACGCCCTGGCCATGGTCGATGCCAATGGTATTGCCGTTGAGTTCAAAGCCGTCTTCTACGCGACCAACGACGATAATCTTGCCTGCTGCCGGGGCGTAAATGGGAGAGCCGTTGCCAGCCGCGTAGTCTACGCCGCGATGGTAGTAGTCTTCGGCAAAGACCCCGTTGTAGTATCTTTGTAGTCCATAGGTAGAGCTGATATAGCCGGTGCTAGGGCGGCCCATTGGCCCATTCCAGTAGCGCTCGGGGGTGCGCAATGCCCGCAGTTCGTCTAGTCGATCAAATTCGTAGTCTGTGCCTTCTAGGTCGGCGCTGGCACCCGAAAGGGTGATGTATTGGGTGGGAAAGTTTCGAGCGCCAATGTTGACTGCTACGTTCTCGTTGCCTTCGCTGCCGTTGATTTGTAGGGTCAGCTTCCCGGCTTTGGTGTTGGGGCTGGTGGGGATAAATGCGCGGTAGCGATTGCCTGAGAGCAAGAAGCTAGGATAGGTCTCGCCGCCGACCGTAACTGTGGGTGCTTCGCCTGCGGTTTCTGTACGAATAACGACTGAGAGGGTGTCGCCGCGAACGGGGCTAGATGGGAGAATTTGAAATTGGTATGCTTGGGCTGGAATGGCGATCGCACTCCAGACAACAGCGGCTGAAATCGCGGCTACAAAAATTAGCCACGGTCGTCTACCAGATTTGATAGATAACCTTTCGAGCGCAGAGATAGTGACGCTCTGTATTGTGTTGAAAAGTGAAGAGACCATAGTAACAATAAGCAAGATCGGAACAAAAATGACCAAATCACTACGCCACTTTTTCCTACAGACCTTCTGATACAGGTTCGATTTTATACTGGTTGATAGCGGAGAATGTGGCGCTGTTAAAGCGATTTGGTCAGCAATGACCATACCATCCTTAACTACCGGTTATCAGCTCTATTGAGGACAGATGTTTCCTATTGGCTAGGTGTCGCCTGGAAATTATCTTCCCTCAAAAAGAGAAAGCGCTCAAACATCAGCTTTAAAAAGAACCTTCTAAGAGAGACCTTTGGGAGAGGATAAGTGAGCGCTATTCGAGCGGTATCGTCAGCCTAAACGGATGCTGCGCTGCTAGCGGGAGGCTCTGGTGTTGCGCCAGTGGGGCTGTCTGTCGCGTCGAATGTTCTCCAGTCGCTGATGCGGTTTTGCTGTAGAACGGTCTGGGCAGAGTTGAGGCTGGTGGCGTCGCTTTCGACGACTACTAGATAGTCGCCGGATTTGTTGACGCGATCGCTATAGTACTGGGCCTGATCTTCTGGCAGACCCCAGCCTACAAGCGCCCCAAGTAGGCCACCGCTGGCCGCGCCTAACGCTCCTGCGAAGACTGTATTCGCTAGCAAAATGCCTAGCTCTGCAACTGGCCCTACACCTGGAATCGCCAGCACCCCTAAGCTACCAATCAAACCGATGGTGCCACCGCTGATGCCGCCGACAGCCGCACTTCGCTCTGCTGAATTAGCCACTTGATCTTGCTTGTTATTAACGCTAGCGCCTTGCATGTTGCCAGTTTCCGAGCTTTTGTTCACTACCGAAACTTTGTCCATATCAAAGCCGCTGTCCCTCAGCTTCATTAGGGCAGCTTCTGCATCCTGCCGATTATTAAAAAGGCCAATAGCGCGTTTTGTTGTAGACATGGTTTAGTCTTCTTTGCGTCGTGTGTTTACTTTATCGTTTATGCGTTGTTGCATTTGACCTGTTCAACTTCAGTGCAAGGCTTCAGGACTCGAACTGTATCCGCCCCGTATGGTAATTCTCGAAGATTACCGTCTAGACTTCATCATTCGTCAGGGGTACTTGATACTGGCGTACGCTAGCAATGCTCAGCCTTTAGCACCTTACACAGGTCGTCTAAATAGGTAGGGCCGAGTCGAAGCGAGATTAAATTTTTACGCTAGATAGATGTCTCTTAGGGTAGATTCACGAAGATAGCGACTGCGCTAGAAAGGCGAAATCCCCCTATGGTTTTGCGTATGCCTCCTCTTACTTTCAACAGAATGGTCCGTCGCAGCGCTATTTCTAGCATTAATGCCTATCAGCGCTATCTCTCTCCGCGAAAGGGATTTGCTTGTCCCCATAGAGTGCTCTATCAGGGCAAATCTTGTTCTGAATATGTGAAGCAGACTTTAAGTAGCCAAGGCTTGTTAGTGGCTATTCGGGTTGCGCCCAAACGTTTTAGAGCTTGTGGCTTGGCAGCGACTGATCTGCAACTAAAAGGCACCAAACAGCAAGGAGGTTGTATTGTAATTCCTTGCTGCATCCCGATTTAGCCTTTGCTATGTATGCCAAACGAGCGATTAAGCGATCGCCCGAACCTGAAGATACCATCGAGATCTCTCACCTATCTACCGCTACAGATGCAACTTTGTAGAGAGGGACGAGTAGGCGTAAGTTGTAAGAATTAGCCCAGGCTTATTAAAGGATTCTCTCCTTGTGTATTCTTCCAAAATTGCAACGTCTGCCGATCTCTCTGTTATTCCGAACTCTACTCAAGCCCCACCTGTAGGCTTACAGCCGTTTCAGGATCAGCCTATTCGGATGCGGCTCCCTTCAGACTCATCGCAGCTAAAAGGTTCTAAGCTGCCGTCGCTAACCTCTACTCCGCCGCTATCGGACTGTCGCGTTAGCGTTATTATTCCAGTCCGCAACGAGGCTGATAGTTTGCCAGCGGTCATTAAGGCGTTGGCTCATCAGGTGGATGGTCAAGGTCGGGCGCTTGATCCTAATAGCTATGAGGTTTTGGTACTGGCTAATAACTGTACGGATAGTACGGTGGAGACGGTTGAGAGATTGGGCGATCGCTATCCCCGCCTTCAGCTTCAGGTGATAGAAGTTTCTATCCCAAGAAAAATTGCGCATGTTGGCAAGGCTCGCCAAATGGTGATGGATGAAGCCTACCGAAGATTCTCTCTGATTGGACTGAAAGATCGCATTATTGCTTCCACAGATGGAGATACCGAAGTTGCTGCTAACTGGATCAGTAGCTTAATAGAAGCGTTTGACAAAGGGATAGATGCCTTAGGCGGTCGGATCATTACGCGTCGAGCAGATACGCCGGGAATCAGCAAAGACATCTCTTTATATTATCTGCGTCGTCTAGCTCATGCCTATTTCGTTGCTCAAATAGAGTGTTGCCTAGATCCACAGGCTCACGATTGTTGGCCTAGGCACTTTCAGTACTGCGGTGCAAATATGGCCGTATCCGCAGAAATGTATGGAAAGGTGGGTGGGATGCCTTTGGTTCGGCACGAAGAAGACGTGGCTCTCTATCGTCGGCTACAAAGGGCTGATGCTAAAATTCGTCATAGCCTGGACGTGCGTGTTTTGACCAGTGCTCGACAAATCGGTAGGGCGACTGGCGGACTCTCGGAACTGCTCGAAACGCTTTCTCATGTTAGTCAGGCGCGGCAGCAGGTGTTAGTAGAGCTGCCCGAGATTACCGAAGCGAGAATAATCGTTCGGAGGCATCTTAGGCAGGTGCGATCGGCGATTAAAGAAGAACAGTTTTTTAATGTGAAACAGTACGCCCGCACAGCCGATTTGTTGGCTAAGAGTCTGGGTTTGCCCACAGACCAACTGAGACAGGCCATTGAGAACGCGCCTACGTTTGGAGAATTAATTGCAACGCTCTGTGCCTATCAAGCGGAGCAAACGCAACCTATTATTGAGGCAACTACCGAAATTAGCATTGCTAATATGCACTTACGCCAGCGGCTAAGACAAGTTCGCCAGTCTTGTATAACGCTGACGCCTCAGACTCATTGGGTGAGTCCTCATATTTTGCTAAAGGCGCTCCAGCAAGTCCAGACGATACCGCTCATCGTTCCGACTTATCAGTGATTGATAGGTTGTTCCAACCGTTTGTAAGAATGCCTCGTGAACTTCATCTCCGGTGAGTGGATAGTCGTCTACATAAGGCGTCCAATGAACTAGCAGCAAGTGTCCACCCGGCTCTAAGTGGTCAGCAATTTTTTGTTGGGCAATCTGCAAATCTTCTTTGCCCCAGTAGTAGCCTACTTCTGAGACCAGCGTTAAATCGAAAGTGCGATTGGGATATTGATGGGGCACTTGCATAACCTCAAACTCTACGTGGGAGAGATCTTTGCAGCGCGCTTTTGCCCGTGCCTGTGCCTGCTCTGACACGTCGATAGAGAGTAAGGACTGACAGCGCGCCGCTAGTTTCTCCGTTAAGACGCCGATAGAGCCGCCAATTTCAAAGCCCGCTCGATAGGTTTCTTTGGGCAGGGCGGCAATGGTGGCGGCGTATTTCTTTGCCTCGTATTCGCTGGTTTCAAAGTCCCAAGGATCGATGTTGGCGGCGTACATCTGGTTGAAATAGTCGGGCTGAATAGAGGCGGTATCGGCGTTTTGCGGCGTTGAGGACATTTAGTGAGACTCTAGGTAGGTTTCGTAGGGCGAAATTAGATTGTTGAGCATTTCTGCGGTGAGCCGAAAGCCGTTTGGGTCGTCGTTGATGAGATCTGTTGTTTGAGAACGGTGAGCCATGGCCGCCTGTCGCTTGGTGTCTTCGACCTGACTGATATCTAGTCGCCAGCCGGTTTCGCCCGCTGGCAAAGTAGGCAGGCCCGCAGCGCGATCGCCCCAAATCGAATACATGAGCTGACGAGGCGGTGGCTGCCAGGACTGCAAACAGTGGTGCACAATCTGCCAAGTGGCCTGATGGTCGCAGTGCTGATCGAACTGCCAGGGCATGAAGACGAGGTCGGGCGATGTGGATTGGAGGGCGCGATCGCACTGCTCTACAGCCCTTAGAAAATTCCTTTCCCCAAGCTGAGGCACCGCCGTATCGGGCCATTGAAAAAAGGTGACGCTATCGGTGGCGACGCCCAGTATCTTGAGTGCCGATATCGCTTCGGACTCTCTCACCGCTCTAAGTTTCTTGGCGGGAAAGCGTTTGGAACTGGGATGAGACTGAGTGCCGTCGCTGATGACTAAAACTTGTACTGGGATGTTGTGTTGGCGTAGGAGAGCGATCGCACCGCCACACCCTAATGTCTCATCATCGGGATGCGGGGCGACCACAACCACCTGACGATAAGACAACAGATGATGGATAGTTTTTATCGGCAGGGTGGAAGTTTCTACAGCCACAGGTCTCTAGCGGGTTCGGGCTGCGATAGAACGTATTCGCCAACTCCAGTTAAGGAGGCGTCGAAGGCGGGCTGTCTCAGGTACAGGGTTAAGTCGCGGATGATGCGCTCCATGGGATGCGGTGGCAACAGTCCTTGGGTGCCAATGCAGCGTTCTGAGAGCTGCATCATATCCATGCAAATTTGCTCGATGGCGGTTCGCACCATGTTGCAGTAGCTGACTAACTGGGCGCTGTCGGGGCGATCGCGATCTGGCATATCACCAAACACGGCGGCGTATTTCTCTATTTGCTCGGCGCTGCCCTGTAGCCATAAGTTGCCTTGTTCGAGGGCAATCGCCATTTTCCCTAGTCTCGCCTGCTGATGCGGATGATCTGTTCGCCCCAAATCTTGCAAATATCGACGAGTCGCATCAAACAGGGCTTCGGCTCCGCCTAGCTGAACGGCGGCAAATCTCACTACGCCACCGCTCAACCAGGGCTGACGAAAATAATCTCCCGGCTGACCAATCAGCTCATCGGGGCCAACTTCCACCCCAGTAAAGTCAACTTTATAGCTAGCAGAGGCTCGCATTCCGGGCGGCTGCCACCAGTCAGGATCTACCTGCACCTTCACTTTCTCGATGGGCACGATGCACATCTGCCAGCTCCCGTCCGGCAGCGCACCGTTTACAAAGGGCCGCTCTACATACCCACAGCCCGAGCAAAACGTTTTACTCCCCTCAATTCGATAGCGCCCTTTCCCGATGGGCTGTAACTTTACGCCGTCTGTCGCTTCTGCGTTCCAAATGCCGAACGATTTGCCTTGCTTAGCATCTTTGGCGAAGGCCCGAATCTGCTGGGGCGTACCAAAGGTCTGCACGAGCTGAAGCCCGTTGACATGCCCCTCAAACACTCTTCCAACTGATAGATTGCCGCGACCAATTTGCCTTAGCACTTGCAGCAGCAACCCCATCTGACCAGACTGAAACCCCAGCCCGCAGCCGCCCAAGTCGGGGTGGAGGGTCGCCGTCAAAAGTCCAGCTTCTGCTAGCTGCTCGAAGGCTTGGGTGGGAAACCCGCCGATGCGATCTACGGCGGCGGCATCTACAGCCGCTTTGTTGGCGATTTGGTTAATGATTTCTATCAGAGAAACCGACAAGTCAGCGAACTCAACAGAGGGCGGCGGGGGGAACTCGGCGGGCTTGTTGATCGGGCGAACAGAGGCGACAGTCATAAATTTATCCGCAGAGTATTGAAAAAGGGAGTAGAAGAGACTAGCGGCTAGGAGACGTTAGGCAAAATGGACTTACCTAACTCTTTTAGTCTATTCATTACGGGCCGCTGTTCGTTGAGGAATGTTCGGGCGCAGTTGCGTCCTGGCATTCCTGAGATCGCGCCGCCGGGGTGAGTGCCTGCGCCCGTGAGAAATAGTCCTTCAATCGGCGTGGTGTAGTTGGCAATCTCGGGGAGCGGGCGGAAGAACACCATTTGATCGAGGGTCATGTCTATGTGGTAGTAGTTGCCTTTGTACGCGCCTAAGCGATCGCCCAACTCAGCCGGACTCTCCACATTTCGCGCAATAATCGACTGCTTAATGTTCGGCGCATAGTCTGCAAACTTATCCATCACGCGATCAGCGACTTTGTTCTTTAGCTCATCTGTCCAACCCGTTCCCGCAAAGCCAGTCCCTTCCGCGCCGTTGATTTGGTAGGGCGCAAAAAACTCTACCCACAGCGTGTGCTTACCGTCTGGAGCCATACTCGGATCTCGCATAGTGGGCACTACCGCGTAGAAAGAAGGATCGGCGTCGGGAATATTGCCGATGGAAGGTTCGGTGTGGGCAATTTCGACTTGCCGCACAGAATCGGCAATCAGCACAGAGCCAATGAGGTATTCGTCTCTATGGTTATGATGCTCGAAGCGAGGGGCTTCTGAGAGCGCGCAGTCAATTCTTAGGATAGTTTCGTTGTTATTGACGATGCGCCGATCCAACCGTTCTCTTAAGTCTTTATCGACCGCCGCAATCTCTCCGGGTTCCAGCATCTGCATAAATACGCGCTTGGCGTCGATGTTCGAAATTACGCCCAGCTTAGCCCGATACTCTTTGCCATTTTCAACTTCTACGCCAACGGCTTTCTTCCCGTCTAATAAAATTCGCTTAACGTTTTGGTCGGTGAAGATATCGCCGCCCTTATCCTTTACTAGGTTTACCAAAGCTTGAACTAGCGCGCCTGTGCCGCCTCTTGGCCTAGCCATGCCTGGATCGTGCCGCATGGACATCATCATACCGCCGACGGAGATCGTTTTTTGAGAAGGCGGTGCGCCAAACTCCGAGGCTAGTCTAGCGAGCGGCGCTCTAATAAACTCCGAGTCAAAATACTCTTCTAAGAGATCTTTGGGACTGGTAAGCATCGTTCGAATTAAGTCGAGAGACTTATGCGGGCCACCTAGTATGCTCAGCAGATTTTGGATGCTTTTAACGTCATAATTGCCTAAGATGTCGAAAATTGCCTGGGGCGGGGCATTGAAAACCGGCTTAATGGCCTTTTGGAAGCGCTGCCAGAAGTCGATAAACTCTGCATACTTTTCGGCGTCACGCTGATTGAACTGCGCAATTTCTTGGCAGGTTTTGTCAACAGACTTGTGAGAGAGAAAATACTTGCCGTCGGGATGAGGACAAAATACGGTGGGGTCGCAGAACAGATATTCTAGGCCGTATTTGTTTAGCTCTAGCTCTTCGACAACGGGGCCTAAGTGAATGAACTCGTGGTCGATGGCGCAGCGATTGAACATGAAGCCGGGGGCTTCTTCGGGGAGCAGTTCTTCTGTAGTAGCAGCGCCGCCTGGAATGGAACGCTTTTCTAGTAGGGCAACGCTGTAGCCTTCTTTGAGTAAATAGGCTGCACAGACAAGTCCGTTATGACCGGCTCCGATAATAACAACGTCGTAGCTTTCCATATAGACAGTTCCTGGGTGAAAATTGAGCGCTTTCTATTCCATTTGCTTCTATGTAGTTAACAAAGATTTTAATTGCCTATGCTCTATCGAAGTACAGAGATGCTGTTTGACTGTAGGAATGTTTTTACTCTCCTCCGGAAGCGACTAATACTTCTCTCGAAGTCGCTTTGACTGCTTTAGAAGTTGCAAATGCTTTGGTAAAAGTTGCTTCGGTTGCTCCAAAAGTTGCTTCGGCTGCTCCGAAAACTGCTTCGGCTGCTCCGAAAGCTGCTAACGCTCCTCTAGAAGTGGCTAACGCTCCTCTAGAAGCCGTTTCGGGAGGTCGCGAAGCTGGTTTGATTGCTCTCGAAGCGGCTAACGTTTCTCCAAGCATCCTAAAAATATGTGTTGGCCCTTAAAATGTTTCTGTATTCCCGCTTTTGATATGGCTTGACATAAAAAAGGCCCCTTGTGTATAGGAGCCGTTGTTTGCTTACTCTGAGTTTTTGGGGTGGGTCTAGCTGCTAGCTCTGACGTAGGCGATCGCCCCCCGCATCAAAATTGTATTTTGCTCGCTGTCTTTAATACAGATCGAATTTGCATCTTGCCAAACTAGCGCTCCGGCTAAGATGTCGCCGGTAGTGAGCTTGACTTCTACGGTTTGCTGGTCGCGGATGAGGGTCTGTACTTGGCGAATGCTAGGGAGGCCAGTGTCGAAGGTGTTAGAAGCCATAGAAGTTTGGTGGGAACGTGGGTTGGTAATAATAAAGACCGTTTGTTTGCTTAGATTGCCCGTAAGAAAGCGGTGAACGTATTGGGTTATTTACTGAATTGATAATGGATAGAGAATGGGTCTATCGCTTCTGAGGAGCGGGGAGCGGTAGAATGCTGAAAGATCGCAGTTAATTCTTTTCTGGACTCTCTTTAGGCGCTATGACGATTCCTTTTAGTAAGTATCACGGGCTAGGTAACGATTTTGTTTTGGTGGATAACCGAGACAGCGCTGAGCCAAAGATTAGCCCGGAAGAGGCGGTGGCGGTGTGCGATCGCAACTTCGGAATCGGCGCGGATGGCGTCATCTTCGTGCTACCTGCCACGGGCAAGACCGATTACACCATGCGAATCTACAACTCTGACGGGTCGGAGCCGGAGATGTGCGGCAACGGTATTCGCTGCATGGCTAAGTTCGTTGCCGGTTTAGAAACTCAGGACGGCAAGCAGCCTGAGCTGCCCCACACTTATCAAATTCATACGCTGGCAGGGGTTATTCGGCCCGAGTTGAAAGAAGGCGGATTAGTCACGGTAGATATGGGCGAGCCGGGGCTGCTGGCTAAAGAGATTCCGACTACGCTGGTAGCCGATGATGAAAAGGTGGTGAATGAGACCTTGACGGTGGGCCAGAAAGACTATCAGGTGAGCTGTGTGAGCATGGGCAATCCGCACTGTATTGTCTTTGTGGATGATGTGGAGGCGGTGCCGCTCGCAGAGGTGGGGCCACTGTTTGAGCATCATGAGGTGTTTCCAGCTCGGATTAATACTGAGTTTGTGGAAGTGGTGCGGCCTGACTATTTGAAGATGAAGGTATGGGAGCGGGGCGCGGGGCCGACGCTGGCCTGTGGGACGGGGACTTGTGCGCTGGTGGTGGCGGCGGTGCTGAACGAGAAGTGTAATCGCCAAGTAGAAGTAGAGCTTCCTGGCGGCAACCTAAAGATTGAGTGGGCAGAGAATAATCGGGTTTATATGACGGGGCCTGCGACCCTGGTGTTTGCTGGCGATGTGTTTGTAGCGTCTGCTGGACGGAATTAATCTATGGCTCTAATCGTTTTGACGAATGACGATGGTATTGATGCGCCTGGAATTCGCGCGTTGCAAGCTGCCGTTTCTTCTGTTTTTTCTAAAGAGGATAAGTGCGCGATTGTTGCGCCTGATACGCACCTTTCGGGCTGTAGCCATCAGCTTAATCGGGGTGGGGTGATTGCGATCGCCCAGCAAGCCGACAACGAATACGCGATTGGCGGCACCCCGGCGGACTGTAGCCGCGTGGCAATTAGCCATCTATATCCCGAGGTGGACTGGATTCTGTCGGGGATTAATGCCGGGGGGAATATGGGGGCAGATACCTATGTGTCGGGGACGGTGGCGGCGGTGCGGGAGGCGACTTTGTTAAGGAAGAGTGCGATCGCCATTTCCCAATACCGCTATCGCACCCATGCGTACGATTGGGAGCGGGCCACTCGGCTGACCGCGAAAGTGCTGTCTCTGCTAATGGAGAAGCCACCGCAGCCAGGGCAGTTTTGGAACGTGAACTTACCGGCTGCCCCCGTTGATGGCTCTACCGACGATCCGGAGATTGTCTTTTGCTCGCGATGTACCCAGCCCCTGCCTACAGACTTTGAAGTAGATGAAAGAGGATTTCGCTACGTAGGCGCTTATGAGAATCGTCAGAGAGACAGCGGCGCAGATGTGGATGTCTGCCTCGGCGGGAACATCAGCGCTGTGAAGATACAAATGTGGTAATTCGCCACGGTAAGTTTGTCCGGGCGATCTGTTATGGTAAATGACGTCTGCTGCAAGCGTCTGTAGATATACATACAAAAGCTTCATGGGTTAAAACTTGAAGCGGGTTAGATAGCGAGTGATAATACGGGTTATGAGTGGGAACCGCAGGCTAAGGCGACACTCCGTAGTAAGATATCAGCCCATTCCCGACTGACCTTGACTAGAACGTTTACATGATCCAGCTCAATACCGGATTTACGTTATTTCTTAGCCTGCTGGTAGAAGCCGTTCCTTTCTTGCTGATTGGAGTGCTGTTTTCTAGCGTGCTGATGTTTTTCGTCGATGAACGGCGGCTAATTGGCATATTGCCCAAAAATGCTTTTTTGGGGGCGTTAGCCGGTGGACTGATGGGCATTTTCTTTCCCGTCTGCGAATGTGGGAACGTTCCGGTGGCTCGGCGGCTATTGGTTCAGGGCGCACCCACAGCGGTTTCGGTAGGTTTTTTGCTGGCGGCCCCTACGATTAACCCCGTCGTGTTTTGGGCGACCTGGGTAGCTTTTCGAGGCCAGCCAGAGATTGTGTTTATGCGCGTCGGCTGCACTCTGATTATCGCCACGGTGGTGGGCTGGATATTTAGCCGACAAAAAGATATTGGGCCTTTTTTGCAAGAGACGGTTGCCCGCAATCGATTTAGAGAGCAGCCAGTGGTCTTAGCGCAGCCTAGTTTGCTACAGGGCGGCACCTTTTTACAGACGGCGGGCGGCGGCACGATGAGACTAGATACGCCGATGGCTCAGCGGCTGGTGGCCAACCCAACGCTAGAGCAGTCTGCGGCGAGCAAGCTTTCGCTGGTGCTAGACAATATGGTGCGCGAGCTGAGAGAGCTGGGGGCGGTGTTGATTTTAGGGAGCGCGATCGCCGCGACAGTTCAAGTGGCTGTTCCTAGAGAAACCATTCTAGGCTTGGGTCAGGGCATGGTTTCCTCTATCCTAGCGATGATGATCTTGGCGGCTGTCGTTTCTATTTGCTCTACAGTCGATTCCTTTTTTGCGCTATCCTTTGCCTCCACGTTCACGACCGGTTCCCTATTGGCCTTTCTAATCTTTGGGCCGATGATTGACCTCAAAAATATCGGACTGCTGCTCACGGTATTCCGAGCGCGGGCGGTATTTTATCTGTTCGCACTCGCTGGCCTTATGAGCTTTGGCTTTGCGCTGTTCATCAACCTATATGTAGGCTAATCACGACCATTCAGCATTCATCACTTATCACCCATTATTTCCTATGGTGCGATCGCCCCGCCTCAAATCAAAGCCCCCCAAAAAGCCGCTGCGTTTGCCCTGGCGAGATATTTTAGACGTGCTAGCGCTAGGCACTTGGAGCGCGATGCTGATTCGATATTGGGTAGGTGGAAAGCTATTGCTGCTGCTGCATCCTGACTATGCTTGGCTCTCTAACGTGGCGGCGATTGTCTTGATTTTTCTGGCCAGTTCTCAGGTGGTTAGGCTGTTTAAGGCTAGGCGCAGAACTGTCGGCAAAACAGGCGCTGATTTGGGGCATGTCACGCTGCTGCCCCCCAGCTTTAGCAGCGCCTTAATGCTCGCGGTTGCGGTGTTTGGGCTGATCTATACGCCCCGAGCTTTTGCGAGCGAAACGGCGATCGCTAGGGGCATCTCAGATAGTTTGACCTTGACGCGATCGCAGCCTCAAAGATTTGCACGAGCTGCTGACCCCGCCGAGCGCACCCTAATTGGCTGGATTCGGCTGGTGAACGCTTACCCAGAGCCGGATGCCTACGCGGGCGAGCCAGTGGCGATAAAGGGCTTTGTGATGCACCCCAAAGAATGGCCGGAAAATTACATTATGGTGGCGCGGTTTGTACTCACTTGCTGTGCGGCAGATGCCTATCCGGTGGGCCTGCCGGTAAAGCTAGGCGCAGAGAACTCGCGCAGCGACTATCCGGTGGATGGCTGGCTAGAGGTAAAAGGCGAAATGGCGACAGAGGAGTTGGACGGGCGCAGGCAAATTGCCATTGCGCCCGCTGACCTGACGGCCATTGCGGAGCCGGACAATCCTTACGAGTACTGAGTTTTTGATCGAATCTTTTGTTTAAATCGCTGTTGCTATGCCTCGTCGAAAGCGTCCCTATTCCAAGTTTAATAAATTTGCAAAGAATCTCATAAAGCTTGATATGCAGCCGTTAGACCGAGCGGCTTCTACGGCGGTGGGGCTGCTGTGCGTGGTGATTGTCTTAATGCTGCTGCTAGGATCTCAGGCCCTTCCCCAGGTGCGGACGTTCTCCTGGCAGGATAAAGCGGTGAGCGCTGAGGACATTGCCTTTTTAGTGGAGTTTACTCAGCCGGTTGACCCACAGAGCGTAGAGAAAAACTTAGAAATTGAGCCTGCTTTGCTCGGTAAATTTAGCTGGGCTGGGCGAAGAATGGCCTATACGCTGGCGGTGCCTGCGCCCTATGGCGAGCAGTACGAGCTGAGCTTACCAGAGGCAACAGCGCTCAGCGGCCAGAAGGGGTTTGAGCCTTTTGATGTGGCGTTTAAGACGCGCGATCGCATCTTTGCCTACATTGGCGTAGCGGCTGAAGAACGGGGTCGGCTGGTGTTGTACAACATGACCACGCAAGAAAAAACGCTGCTAACGGACGCTGAGCAGCGGGTGATGGACTTTCAACCGTATCCAGAGCGCGATCGCATTCTCTATTCATCCACCAAAACCGATGAAGAAACGGCGTCTTGGCCCGAGCTGTATAGTGTTTCAACTGGCCTGGGTACAGTCGAAGATGTCCCGCGCTGGCAGTTTTGGCGATCGCTCGAACCCACGCCCGCAGGCACGACCCAAAAGCTGTTAGGCAGCGAGAAGTATCAGAACCTCAAGTTCGATCTATCGCCCGACGGCAAAATAATTGTCGTACAGCGAATTGATCGCGACAGCCCAGCCGATTCTGGCCCCTGGGTGCTAGCCGAGGACAAGGCTCCTCGTAAATTAGAGACCGGCCCCAGCGGAGACTTCAGAATTGCGCCAGACAGCCTCTCTTTGCTGCTACAGCAGGGCGAAGGGACGGCTGTTATCGACTTGGACGACTCTGCTACAGACGCAACAGCGCCATCGGACGAGCTTTTAGACTTTTTACCAGACTATGGCCTAGCTCTAGACGTTGCTAGCGATGGCAGCGCTGCCGCCTTGGTGAACTTCAACCAGGACGATCCTGAAAAACAGTTCACGCAGTCGCTTTTTTGGGTGTCCAATCGGGGCGACGAAAAACAGCTTCTGCAAACGGCTGGTGGGGTGATTAGCGCTCAGTTTAGCGATGACAACGAAGTGCTCTACTGTTTGTTAAATAGAGTGATTCCGGGTGAAGATTATCAGGTGGTGCCTTACCTGACGGCGGTGAATGTAAAAACTGGGAAAGAAAGTGAGCTTTTAGAGTTGCCACCTCAGCCTGAGGTCACCGTGAGCTTATCGCCAGATGGCCTTGCCATCTTATTTGACGAAGCCTTGGTGAGCGATCCGAACGCGGATAATTTGAAAGAAACCGTAGAAAGACCAACCCATCGGCTATGGCTAATGCCGCTGTTTGGCAATTTGGAAGAGCGCCTGAATGGAAATCCAGTTGCTTTGCCGCCGACGGATTTAGAGATTTCGGGGCGACACCCTGAGTGGTTGCCCTAGTTGCTGCGGCTACCGTTCCGCTGGATATACATTTGCAAAAATATCTGCGCAGCGGTAGGTTCTAGCTCGTCTAAGGCGTTGATAATTTCTGGAATCGAGTCTGCTAGCGGATCGCTGACTTCATTCACCCACTGGTTAACCGTAGAGCGAGCAACGCCCATGGTTACGGCCAGCTTGTTTTGACTAATACCGTATTGGCTGAGTACGCACTTGAGTGCTTTGCCTGCCCTTCCCATTTTTTTCATATCTCGATGAGTGACTACACAGGAGAGGGGGCTTTTGCGGTTAGCTGCAAGCCTAGCCCTGCCTGATATGTTCATAACTACTGACCCCAGACCCTCGAATCCTGAAGAATTTATACTGAAGTCTTAAGAATATGATCAGAGATAGCACTGACCGGTGTAACGAACATCAGACAGTAAAGGGATTGACACCTCTTACTATCGTTTTTCTTTTTATCTGTGCTTTGGGGTGGGGACTATGACCTTACTCTCTAGAGTGAAGGACACAACGTGGGATGTTTTTGACGCGATCGCAGGTGCTATGAATGAAAAAACGTAAGTTTGTGATCATTACAGAGTTGTCTGTCTGCCTATTTTATTCCACGAGATATCTTCTATTCACTCTAAAAGTAGTCAAACCAGGATAGATTGATTGTGAAGATTGTGTAATGAACGCTGAAGTTTTTATTTCTTTGATACAAGGGTGTGCGTGTTTTTATACATCCTTAACTTAGAACCTTAGAGCAAGCAGTACTCTACGAGTTGGCCTGTGCCGTTTAGCTTTTGCCGAAGTAGCCAGCTAGCTTTCAAGTTGAGCATCAAAAGAGACATGCATGGAGCGGGTTTCGCCCGGTTCTAACCAGAGTAAATCTGTGCCGGTATTTAGCGCATTGCGGGGCGCGCTCCAGGGTTCTAGGCAGTAATAGTTCTTTTCGGCGACCGTCCAAAAAACTAGGGTTGTATAGGCGCTGTCGTAGTGGATAGAGACTTTGACCTGGCGCTGTGGGTCTGCGGCTGAGGCTTGGTGAGCGCTAATCGGTCGAAACGCCAGATCTAGCTCCGGTGCGTCCCAGTTTAGTGAGCCGGTGTAGTCGTGCTCTGTTTGCTCGATTTGGTTGACGTAGCGCGTGGCTGGAATCTCTAGCTGAAGCTGTGATTTGGTTTGGGGGCTGGCGTCTGCTAACTGAAAATAGGGGTGAAGCCCGGTAGAGAAAGGCATCCGCCGCTGGGATTGGTTGGTGTAGCTTTGCTCAATGTGTAGCTGAGTGCCTTGGAGCCGGTAGGTGAATATGAGCTGAAACTCGAAGGGGTAAACGCTTAGCGTGTCTGGTGTGCTGTCTAAAACTAGCGTTAGGACTGAGCCGTTTGCTTTGACGGCGCGATCGCGAACTGTCCAAGGTAAGTTTCGAGCAAATCCGTGCTGTGCCAGCTCGTAAGACTGACCCTCTATCTCGTAGGTTGAATGGGGTAAGTTGCCGCAGATGGGAAACAAAATGGGAATACCGCCGCGCACAGATTTAGTCGGATCGGCGAAGCGATCGGCGTCGAAGTAAAGAAGTTGAGTGCCGCCGATTCTCCAGGCTGTGACGATGCCGCCGCGCTCGGGCACCACTTCGACGTGAGCGTCAGAGGCTTGATCGGTGAGGATGTAGGTAGGATGCTGCTTTTGCTTAAGGGCAATGGAATACATAGGGCTTCTCTTAAGTTTTTATGCTCAAACTTGCATAGAATTTAGAACATACTCGATTGTTTGGCTCAGTCGTCGAATACTTTGGGTCTGGGAGGACTAGACTCAATTTCGGGCAAAACTTCTACGGGTGCCTCGATCTGTGGCGGAGCCGATGGTGTGATTTCGGCTGTTTCGATGGGGGCGATACTTCCCAGGAGTGGCTCCGCCAACGCGTCTACTGGTACAGCCGAAATTGGTCCTACTAAAGGCTCTGCGTAGGGTTCGATGCTATTAGTGCTAGGCGTTTCTGCTGGCTGATAATCGACTTCGTTGGAGCGGTCAAAATCAGTTGGTTCAGCAGATGTATCGCTCTCGCTTTCGATTACTTCACTTTCGACTAAATTACCGTCAGGCTCGCCAACGTCAGGTTTGCCAACGTCAGGTTCGCTGTCTTGCTGTCTTTGCACCGCGCCTTCTGGAATAGGCTCAAATTCGCGCCCGGATGTCGCTGGCTTCTCGCCCCACTGGTCTAGCTCGATATCGTGAGTTTTTATGTCTGGCTCAGGTGCAGACTCGGGTGCGAAGAGTGCTTCAGACTCTCGCACGGTTGGGTGAGGGGCCGGTTCAATCCCAGGCTCTGGTGCAGACGTTTCTGGGTCAAGATTTGGGCTAGGATTGGGGGCGCTGGGATAGTCTAAGTCGCTGGGCTGAGCTTTTAATGAGTCAGGTAGTTTGAAGTTGGGTTTGGCCTTGAGTACGGTGGGAAAGCGCATGGGCTGCTCGAAGTTTTTAGACGCGTCGCGAATGGTTTGTAGGATGGCTGCGCCGCGATCGCCGGTTGCCATTTGGAGTTTGGATTCGCGAATGGTGATGGGCAAAAATTCGACCTTCATGTGCTGGTTTCGCAGAGAAACGCGCAGTGCGGCGGTGTCGTGGTCTTGCAGTGGAGACTGATCGAACACGAAGTCGCCTAGAGAATAGGCGATCGCCCGATCGCGATAAATCTCGGCCCCTTGAATATGGTTGGGGTAATAGCCCACCACCAGATCTGCGCCTGCGTCTACCGCTTCGTGAGCTAGCGATCGCTGCCAGTCTGCCGGTTGGGAGGTGGTGATGTTGGGTTTGCCGCTTTGTTCGAAGGTCTCTGCTGAGGATGCCGCTGATTTTGCCAGTTCATCAAGCGCCTCGCCCCAGCGGAAATTGACGACTATCCAGTCCACTTGGGTGCGAATAGCGCGAATATCCTCAATAATATGCTGACGCTCTTTGCTGTTTGCCAGCGCTACGCCTGCCTTTTCTGTGCCTGCGCCTTTAAGCGCATCGGGGTTATAGCCCAAATAAGCGATTCGCTGACCCTTTACTTCCAAAATTTCGGGTCGATGGGCTTCCTGCTCATTCCGCCCTGCGCCCACTCGATAGATGCCCTGGCGGTCGAGCGTGTTGAGCGTTTCGTCTAGCCCGCGCGTCCCGTAGATCATGGTGCCTTCGCTGGCTAAGCTGACGATGTCGATGCCGCCTGCTTTGAGCATTTCGACGGCTTGAGGTCGGGTGCGCTGGTAAAAGTCTTCCTGGAGTGAGGTGCTGGCGTTGGCAAGCGGCTCGGCTAGCCCAACCATAGAGACATCGGCCTGCTGGTAAAGATCAATCTCTGAAAATAGCGTGTCGATACTGCTGGCGTCTTCAAACAGAAAGTTGTTGAGACCTAGCTCTCCGCCAAACATCAGCGTGACGGTGGGGTCGGCGGCGGCAACTACGTCATCGTGAGGAACAACGGCAACGGTTTCGAGGGCGGCTTCTACAGTTCGTCCTGGGAAACGGCTGGCTGGGCGAAAAGACACGGCTGTGATTTCAGCGCTGTCGGGAGCTCTCTCGGGGGTGTCTGCAACAGATAGAGATTGGGTGGATGGAAAGTCGGCGGTGAAGATATCGTTCGCGTCAGCGTACCAGGGGGCTTCGGCTGGTTCGGGCAATCGCGCAATCGGCATCAGTTTTCCGGCCGCGACCAGTTGTGTGAGTCCGCCAAAAACCAGAGCGATCGCGGCTGTTCCAGTGATTAGAGCCGCGCGGAAAAATTTGAACTGGTTGCGGACGACTCTGCGGGCGGCTTGGGCCGGGGGGGATTCGTGGAGCAG
>QBMC01000054.1 GCA_003242035.1 Nodosilinea foveolarum
CTAACAAAACGCTACCTATTGAGTATCCTGCCTTTTAGAGTATGCGTTTGCCCTGCTAGAACAACTCTTCTAAGTGTTCCTATGTTCTTTTTTATGGGAAAATACGTGAGCAGCATTTCGTGAAGCTCGATCTATGCAACTGAGACTACCTGAGATGGGCTGTGGCACTTGGGCCTGGGGTAATCGTCTCCTTTGGGACTATCAGGTAGAGATGGACGACGCTTTGAAGGCTGTTTTTGACTTTTGTGTGAGTCAAGGGATTACGCTGTTTGACACGGGCGATTCTTACGGGACGGGTAAGTTAAGCGGGCAGAGCGAGAAGCTGTTGGGTCAGTTTAATGCTGCCTATGAGGGTGACTATAAAGAACAGATTTGTCTGGCGACTAAACTAGCGCCTTATCCCTGGCGGTTGACACAAGGCTCCATGGTGTCAGCCGGTCGGTCCTCGGCGCAGCGGCTAGGCCAGCTAGATTTGGTGCAGATGCACTGGACGACGGCGAATTACTTTCCCTGGCAAGAGGGGCCTTTGTTGGACGGATTGGCTGAGCTGTGCGATCTCGGTATTGCAAAAGGCGTGGGACTCTCCAACTACGGGCCAAAACGCTTGCGATGGGCGCACAAACGACTAGTGGCGCTGGGCATTAAGGTACAGACTTTGCAGGTGCAGTACTCGCTTCTCTCGACCTATCCAGTTGACGAGCTAAATCTGAAAGTGGTTTGCGACGAGCTGGATATTCGGCTTATTGCCTACAGTCCTTTGGCCTTGGGGCTATTAACGGGTAAATATACAGATAAATCTGACCTGCCAGGAGGTCTAAGAAAGCTAGCGTTAGGCCAGATTTTACCAGGCGTAACGCCGTTGTTAAGCTGTCTTAAAGCGGTGGCCGAAGGTCGAAACAAGACGATGGCGCAGGTCGCGCTTAACTGGTGCATTTGTAAAGGGACGATTCCGATTCCGGGGGCTAAAAACTTGCAGCAGGCAAAGCAGAATGCCGGTGCTTTGGGCTGGTCGCTAAACGAGGGAGAGATAGCTGAACTAGAAGCGGCGGCGGCGGCCTGCGATAAAAAGATGGTTCAGAACATTTTTCAAAGTCGATAGGGCTAGTCTGTCTCGGGTCTTGGTAGATGCCGTTATACTCAACAGTGGCGTCGGTTCTTGGGTTTTCTTATGTCTGTTTCTCCGCTTAGTTGGCCAGAGCTAGAGGCGCTTTCGTCTTTCGAGCCAGATTTGGTAAATGGGCCGACCAATGCTCAGGCCAGACTCCGATTGTTTGGTCAAAATGAAGCAGACGTGAGAGTGACGCTGTATCGAGATAACCATGCCTGGTGCCCCTACTGCCAAAAGGTGTGGCTATGGCTAGAAGAAAAGCGTGTTCCCTATCGCATCGAGAAAGTAACGATGTTTTGCTATGGCACCAAAGAAGACTGGTACAAAAAAATAGTGCCTTCTGGTATGCTGCCCGCCCTGGCACTAGACGGGCAAATCATTACGGAAAGCGACGATGTTTTGATGGCGCTAGAAAATACGTTTGGCCCAGTACAGCACGGTATGCAAGCTCCGTCTGTTCTGCCTTTGCGCCAGTTAGAGCGACTGCTATTTCGAGCTTGGTGTGGCTGGCTTTGTCAACCTGCGGGTTGGTTTCGGCAGGAGGCTTCAAACCGCGCCCAGTTTGTGAGCGTGGTAGAGCAGGTAGAAGCTGCCTTGGGAGCAACCTCTGGCCCTTATTTTTTAGCTGAGTTTAGTACGGCAGATATCATTTTTACGCCTTATGTAGAGCGCATGAACGCCAGCTTGTTCTATTACAAAGGCTATTCACTTCGCGAAGAAAACCCGCGCTTGTCCGATTGGTTCGATGGTATGGAAAGCCGAGCAACCTATCGGGGTACGCAAAGTGATTTTCATACGCACGCCCACGATTTGCCGCCTCAGATGGGCGGTTGCTACGAGAATGACGATCCGCAAACCGCGATTAATCAGCGGCGTGTGGACAGTGGGCCTTGGTTGGGGCTGCCGGATGTGGCCTATCTTGAACCCGAAAGCGCTAGGGAAGAGGCGCTGGCTCGGGTACTCAAGCATCGCGAGAATATTATGCGGGCTAATCCGTTGGGTGCAGACAGCTTTGGTGAGGCGTTGCGCTGTGGGCTGACTCTTTTGATGACTGGGGAAGTCTGCCAGCCGCCTGCGGGGAGTGATGTGGGTTTGCGCTATTTGCGCGATCGCATCAACGTCCCACGCGATATGTCGATATATGCCGCAAAGCGACTGAGAGCTGCGCTAGAGACCACGGCTGTGTTGGTGGGCGATCGCCCAGGCCCCGCTATTCCAGTCAGACACCGCCGCGACCAAAACCCGCTCGACTTTGCTCGTGTTTAATACCTCCTGCGCCTGCTTTAAAGTTATGTAAGATAGCTGTAAACAAAAGTTTCTTTTAATCTCCGTATCGGTTGGCGATCAGCTCAGATGCTGCAATTGTCTAGCAGCTAGGTTAGGTATCTTTTCTGTATCGAAGGATGTGGGCCCCCCTTAGGATATAGAAGTAGAAAGCAACTGTGCTTCAACTAAGCGCAGTTTTCCTCCCAATTACTTGTTGCCAGTAGCGACTTATTAGCGCCATGACCCTTACAAAGTACGCATGTAGAGCTGCACTCGTCGGATTAGGAAGTCTTCTTGGCCTGAGCTTGACCGTCTCTGCCAGCGTTGCCAATTCCCTCCCCGAACAGACGGTTGGAGCCAAGGAAAATAGTGGCGAAACCGATACCCTGCGTCAGGGCCTTCCAGGTCGTCGGCTAGGGGGGGGGACTCGGGGCGATTTGATTTTCACCAATGCTTACGCCTATTTAGCTGCCTTGGTCACCTCCGACAACCTGAGCCAGACGACGGCTGCGAAACCCACACTACTATTTTCCGTTCCGGATATGGTTTCTGACCAAGAGGCGGAGTTTATTTTAAGAGATAGTGAGGGCGAAGAGGTCTACCGAACGACGTTTCTGTTGAGTGGCGATGCCGGTATAGTGAGTTTAGCTCTAGGCGAAACAAACGCTGCGCCTCTGCGAACGAACGAAGACTACCGTTGGTATTTCTCGATAGTCTCGGCGCAGAGTGAGACTCACCGAGCTAATGATGTTGTGGTTCATGGCAATATCCGTCGAGTTGAGTCAGCTAGTCAGGCGGCCTTAGCCGATGTGACGAACGAGCGACCTGTGGAGGAGAGCCTTGCTGAGGCTAGAGCGCTTTATAGAGAAGCGGATCTATGGCACGATGCGGCTGTTATGCTAAATGCTTTACGTCAGGCGCACCCCGAAAATACAGCGGTTGCTTACGAGTGGGATCGCCTCGTGGAGTTTGCAGGGCTTTCGGCAGTGCTTCAGCCTTCGCCAGCTATGGTTGAGATTAGCCTGAAGTCTGATTAACTAACTTGCTTTTCTACATGTGCTTGTTCCAGTCAATAGGGTTGGTAAGTAAATCCTCGGCGGCCTGCGCGGGCAGCGGTTTGGCAAAAAGATAGCCCTGTCCATATTCGCAGTGCAGTGCCTGTAGTTTTTGAGCTTGGCTTTCCTCTTCGATGCCTTCGGCGACTATGTTCATTCCCAGGTTATGGCCGAGGGCAATGATGGTTTTTACCAGTTCGGCAGTTCCGCCGGGTGAGTCCATTTCCATAACGAATGAACGATCTATCTTGAGGGTGTCAAGCGGAAATTTGTGAAGGTAGCTGAGGGACGAGTAGCCAGTGCCAAAGTCATCAATGCCGAGCTTTAGCTGCAAGGCTTTGAGCTGCAATAGAATGTCGATAGAGGCGGCGACATCGTCCATGACGACGCTCTCGGTAAGTTCTAGCTTGAGGGCGCTGCGCTCTAACTGCGTTTCGGTTAGGATGCGGTCAATTTGCTGTACCAAATCCTGCTGAGAAAACTGTCGTCCCGATAGGTTGACGCTAATGAAGGGGGGCCGGTCTGGAAATTGCTGACGCCACTTTTGAGCTTGTGTGCAGGCCACTTCTAATACCCATTGCCCAATGGGAATAATGAGTCCGGTGTCTTCTGCGACAGAGATGAATTCGCCAGGAGATATCATGCCTCGGGTGGGATGCTGCCAGCGAAGGAGGGCTTCAAAGCCTGCTAGCTGCATCGTTTTTAAGCAAACGAGCGGTTGGTAATATAGCAGTAGATCTTTTTGCTTAATCGCGTCGCGCAGGTCGGCTTCTATCCATATCCGGTTGGAGAGCTTTACTCGCATGTCTGGATTAAAGGTTTCGCAGCGGCCTCTACCTTTACTTTTGGCTCTAGAGATGGCGGTTTGGGCGTCTCGCAGTAAGTCTTCTGCGTTGAGCCTTTGACTGGGCGGATGAGCAGTAAGTGAGGGCAGATGGGGGGAAACGGTCTGCTCTTCTGCGTAGCTACTGATGGCGATGCCGGTGCTGACGGAGGGAAAAACTTTTTGGCAGTGGATGTTGACGGGGGTAGATAGACGCTGGCTGAGCTGTTGGGCGATCGCGATCGCGCGAGCTTCAATCCCTTCGCTGACTGAATTTCGGGTGGGTTTTCCCAGCAATACTACAAACTCGTCGCCCGCTATACGAGCGGATTTAGCGTTAGCTGGTAGGTTCTGTTTGAGCTGGTGAGCGATGGTTTGCAGTAGGCGATCGCCCGCGCGAAGCCCAAAACTTTCGTTGAACAGCTTAAACCCGTCGATGTCTAGCAAGATGATAGCGACTGGGTGCTGGGGCCGTTGCTTCAAACGTCGCTGGAGTTCTTGAGTAAAAAGTGCTCGGTTTGGCAGGCCAGTAATGGAGTCGTAGAAGGTTTTACGAAACTCTTTATAAACGACTAAGCTGGCTTCTGTCCCGACGAAGGCTGCTATTGGCAGCGCCACCGGAATCCAAATGCTATTGGCAAACAACAGTCCGGCTGTGATAAAGATGCCAGCCACGCCTGCAAGGGTAAAGATGGCGATGATACGCGGGTGAGAGCATCGCCAAATAAGCAGACCTCCGCTAAGACCGCATAGGGCGGCATAGCCCAGTTCGGCCCACTGAGGCCAAGCCCCGAGAAGCGATCGCCCATCTAGCGCAGCGCTGAGTAACTGTTTGGTAAGCTGGGCGTGGATGACGACGCCAGGGGTGCGAAAATCGCCGTTGGCCGTCGCACTAAATGGGGTCTGAAAGATATCTTGCTGGCTAGCGGCGGTGGTGCCAATGATGACAATTTTTCCAGCAATCATCTCGGGTTCATAGTCGCCCGAAATCACCTGCGTCAGTGAGAGCTGCTGAGCGACTTTTGACATGGAGAAATAGCGAATGAGCGCCTGATAGCCTTCGGTGTCGATATTGTGATATCCGCCCGTATCGGGTGCTATCGGCTTGATGCGGGTGGAGCCTAGCGCGATCGCGTCGGGTTCGGCTCGAGTTGCCAGCCCTTTTTGAGCTAAAAACTGCTGAGCGAGCCGCAAGGAAAACGAGTAAAGTTCAATATCGCCTAGTGCGGCAAACATGAAGTGACGGCGAATCGTTCCATCTGCATCCACGACAAAGTCAGTAAAGCCAATGCGCTCTTCTGGCACCTCTGGAGGAGCCGGTACTTCACCTTCGCCTTCAAACCCCAGCTTGTTGACGGCAATGATGTTGTCTTGCTGTAATTGCTGCGTGAGTGCGTAAGTGCCGGGTTCGTGAGGAACATCCCGGTAAATATTCAAGCCAATCACCGCCGGATTGTCTTTTTGAAGCTGGCTGAGCAAATTGGCAAAGATCTGGTCTGAAAGCGGCCACTGATTTTGCGCTTGAATATCTTCTTCTGTGATGGAGACAATCACGATGCGCTGATTTTTCCCGTGGGCTAATACGGCTTTTGGGTTAGCGCTAGCGTGATTGAGATAGTGGGGCGTAGTAGTTAGCTGAGTGAGTAAGTCGAAAGCTGCTAGCTCTGCGTCTTGCAATAGGCCCAATTGGGATAAACCTAGAAGGCAGGTGGTGGTGATGCTACTGAGCGCGATCGCTCTAACCAGGTTGCAATCTCGGTTTGTGTTGATTCTGATAAAAAAATCGGTAACTTGCTGCTTTAGCGGGGATGCAACGAGTTTCCCGATTGTTTTAAAAGGCACAGCAGATAACCAAAAAAGGGAGATGGGCGGCTTTTGTCAGGATGCCCAGCCTAACGTGAAGGCCCTGCAAAGTGCTATGGCTTTTAGTCGCTTATCTCTTTCTACTGAGTCTCTACTGAGTGCGTTTTTTGACGGACTTAACGGTCTTTACCACAGAGAAACTTGTGGCCCGCCTGCATAAATCCATCTAGCCGCAGCGCCGGGGCGTAAGTCGATATCATCCTAAAGCCGCTGCCAACGGCTAGACCGCCTTTAGGATGATATTTTTTGAGCTGGTAGAAGACATCGACTAACTCTAAGCCTTCTACCCAAAAGTCAACGGCGCCGCCGCCGTATATATGGCGCGAGTCTCTAGCTCCACCGACGCTGCGATTGCTGTAGGAGTCGCGGTAGCCGGAGGTGATATGGATGGCGCGATCACCATCCATATATTTGGCTATCCTAACGATGCGCTGCGTAATGGTGGCATTACCCGGAATGCGGCTACCGCCTTTGGTAAACTCTGCCCAGGTGAAGTGGCAGGATGTTGGCTCGAAGTAGATCAGCTCATTGACGCTGACCGGACGACTGATGCCGGGAAGAGAGATCTTATGGCCGTAGTCTTCTGGCTGTTGTTTAGCGATTTTTCCCTATAGCTTCTTATAGCTATAGACTGTGGCTGCTCACCAGGGCAGTACTTCGCCGTTAGCGTGCCAAAAAGTGCCGGTGGTATCCAGCGTGAGCTGATCGATTCTAGAGAGGAGTCCTTTGACCGATTCTGCGGGAGAAATGCCGCTGTCGTTGAAGTTGGTCATGCCAGTGCTGACTAGGCCGGGGTGCAAAATGGCGACGGCGATGCCTTTAGACTTGAGATCTTGAGACAGGGACTTTCCGGCCATAGAGACGGCGGTTTTAGACATGCGATAGCCGTAGGTGCTGCCGGAGGTATTGTCTTCGATGGAACCCATGCGACTGGTCATGATGGCAACTTTGCTGCCTTTTTTAAGATTAGGGAGTAGGGCCTGCGTTACTCTAAGCGGCCCTAGCGCGTTTACCTCGAACTGTTCTCGAATGCCTTCTAGGTTGAGATCGCTCAGGCTGGACTGACGGTAGATGCCCGCGTTGTTGACTAAGACATCAATGGACTGACCTTTGAGGGTAGTGGCTAGCGTCTGCACTGCTTTTTTATCGCTGATATCTATGTCGGTTTCTACCTGGACGCCTAGCTGGTCTAACTCATCTGAGCTGTGACGGCAGACGGCGATAACTTTGTCGCCTCTGTCCTTAAGCTGTTTGCAATATTCATAGCCAATCCCTCGATTGGCTCCGGTAACTAAATAGGTTGTCATGTTGTTGGTGTCTACTGAACGATTTCTACTAGCTCTAGCTCGAAGGTAAGGTCTTGTCCGGCGAGGGGGTGGTTGCCATCAAGGGTGACCATATCGCCTTTGATGTCGGTGATGGTGACGCTCATGGCTTCGCCGCTGGGCACCTGCATTTCTAACCGCTGGCCCACTTCTAGCTCAAAATCGGCAGGGATGTTCTGTTTCTCGATTTCGGCCACCATTTCCTTTTGATAGGGGCCGTAGGCTTCTGCGTTTGGAATGGTGGAAGTGACGGTTTCTCCGGGGGAGAGTCCGGTGACGGCAGCGTCGAAGCCGGGAATGACCATGCCGGTGCCCAGGGTGAACTGGAGCGGTTCGCGGCTTTTGGAGGAGTCGAAGACCTGGCCGTTGTTGAGAGTGCCCGTGTAGTGGACTTTTACGGTGTCGCCAGATTTTGCTTGGGTCATGATTTGATTGCGGACTTCTGTAAAAGTTTAGACCGTTACGGGCGGCGGCGAGGTGTTACGGGCTGTTGCTAATCAATAAATGTCTCTAACGAAGGACTATCTGCTCTAGCAGACCCGCTAATTTGATGAAAAGATTTGTTTTTAATGGGTTTAGGGAGCGAGGCTATGTTGATGCGATTGAAGCCGTTGCAGGTTGCTATGTTGGTGGCTCCGATTGTCATCATTGTCGTGTTTATGTTGTTGGCGGCAGGGCAGCAGATTCGGGCTTGGCATCTGAACTGGATTTGGGCCGTTTTTATTTTCATGCTGTTGGGATGGCGGTGGCTGCTGGTGCGGTGGACGCGTCCGGCGATCGCTCAAGCAGAAGCTTTGGTCTCGGAGGTGAACGCTGAGCTAGAGGCCGTAACCCAGGAGTCGGTTGAGTCCTTGGCCGCTGCAACAGATGGGAATGTCAGCAGCGCCGCTCGGGTGGAGGCTGCTCTAGTTGAAGTGTTGAAATCGGCGCAGGACGATCCGCCGATTTGGGATGACTGGGGCCAGTTTTGGCAGCGGTGTTTGACTTTGGTACGCGGGGTTTCGCAGGCGTATCACCCGGAGGTAAAGCGACCTTTGCTGAACATATACGTGCCCGAAGCCTATGGCTTAATTCGCGGCACGGTGGACGATACCGACCGGATGATGCAGAAGCTATCGCCAGTGCTCTCTCAGCTTTCAATTGGGCAGGTGGTAGAGGGAGTGGAGGTTTATCAGCGGCTAGAACCTTCGGCGAAGAAGCTGATTAAGGCGTTTAACTGGGCGCAGTGGGGATTGAATCCGGTGGCGGCGATCGCCAAACAAACCAGCGCTAAATATATGGATCAGGCGAATCAGCAGATTTTGATGAACCTGAGTAACATGCTGCGAGAGACAGCGCTACGAAATTTGGCGCAGCAGGCGGTGGCGCTTTATGGCGGCGGGGCAAAGGTGGCGCTCGATGAGGTGACGGCGGCAATTCCGGCGGTGGCTGAAGCTAAGACCCAAACGCTGCGCGAGATTTTGGATCGGGCGCAGCCGGTTGAGGCGGTGGCGCAAAAGCCAGTGAATTTGTTGCTGGTGGGGCGGACAGGCGCGGGCAAAAGTAGCGTTATCAACACGCTGTTTCAATCGGAGCGGGCGGCGGTAGACGTGCTGCCAAGTCCCGATCAAATTCAGAGCTATCGGTGGGAGGCTCAGGGGATTGGGCAGCCGAGGGAGGCGCTGAATCTGTGGGATACGCCAGGGTATGAGCAGGTAGCGCGGGGCGATTTTCGCGATCAGGTAATTGAGTATGCGAGTCAGGCCGATTTGCTGCTGCTGGTGACGCCTGCGCTAGATCCGGCGTTGCAGGTGGATGCGGATTTTTTGCGGGATATGCGGAGTGAGGTGCCGGATTTGAAGGCGATCGCTCTAGTCACTCAGGTCGATAAGCTGCGGCCTGTACGCGAATGGAGTCCGCCGTACCACTGGCGAACAGGCGCTTGGCCTAAAGAAACTTCAATTCGCGAGGCGGTGAGCTACCGGGCCGAGCAGTTGGGTGAGTATTGTCAGGCGGTGCTGCCATTGGTGACGCGTGACGAGCAGCGATCGCCCTGGGGAGACGATGAGCTGGCCCGAGCCTTAATGGATGCGATGGAACCGACCAAGCAACTGCGGCTGGCCCGATTTTTGCGCAGTCAAGACGCTCAGAGTGTGGCAGCGGCCAAGATCATTGACCGCTATACCTTTCAGATGACGACGACAGAAGGCTTGACTAAGCTGCTGAAGAGTCCGATTTTGCAATTCTTATCGACGCTAACGACGGGCAATCCGTCCCTGGGCTTGGTGCTGACTGAGAAGATTCCGGTGGAGGAACTGCCGATTGTACTGGGGAAGCTGCAAATGGCCTACGAGCTGTTTTCGCTCTTTACGGACGGGGGCTTGCGCTCGGCGGGGTTTGATTTGCTGGCGCTGTGGCCGTTGCTGCTGCGCAACGAGGGGCGATTCTCCCGAGGAGAGGCTTCGCCAACGCCCGATAAAACAGCCTGGGCGTTTGGACATGCCCTAGTGGAGTATTGGACGCAGGGGCTATCGGTCGATCAGCTCAGTGAGCGAATCGACTTTTACTTGCGTGAGCAGGCGAAGAGGACGTGAGACAGCCGAGTTTAGGCATGGTGGCGATCGCGATGGCGGCGCGTAGATGGGTCGCGACTCACGCTTATCTTTAGGTTGATGAATGATTTTTCATTAAGTACGATACCATTCGTTTATTATGAAAAATTTACTTTCGTCTGGCTATAAAAATGAGTTTTCTTTGCAAGCAGATTTCAGATGATCGTTGGGGTATTTATAGCGGCACCCGGCTATTGGCTACTGTGAGCGATCGCGCTACCTGCGAAGCGATCATGGCTAACTTTCAAAATGCTCGCCAAGGAATGCCTGTTAATCGTACCGATTTGCAAGCTAGCTTAAGGAAGACAGCTTCTCATCTTTTAGCTTCTAATGTTTTCGCTAAGGGCATAGATTCTGTAGAGACTGCGGTCGCGGAAGAGAATGTTTCTCGCATGATGAGCGATGACGATTTGGTTAGGGTACTAAACGTGAAATCTTTGAAGGTAAAAGAGCTGGAATCAGCGGTGCTTCGGGCGCAAAAGGGTCATTATAGACAGCGCCCATAAACCTATTTTTTGGGCAGCTCAATCTATGCGATGTCTCAATCAGCCTGTCACGTTTTTTCGGTTTGCGCTTCAATGTGGCCTGCTTAGCCTGATGATTTGGACAATGCCCATGGCATCTAGCTCTCATGCGGCTGTGACTTCTAGCGCAACGGATAAAAGCTAACACGTTAGAGGTGATGGCCGCTGTCAGCGTGGTGTATTTGAGTGAAACGCATAACGAAGGCTTTGATCACGTGGCTCAGCTAGAGATTGTTCAATCTTTAGCTGAGCAGAATGAAATAGTCATTGCGTTGGAAATGTTTCAGTGTCCGTTTCAGTCTGTGCTGGATGCGTATTTGGCAGGCAAGTTGAGTGAATCTGAATTGATTGCACAAAGCGAGTATGAGACGCGCTGGGGTTTCGGCTGGGAATTTTACGCGCCTATTTTACGATATGCGAAAGAGAATCAAATTCCGCTAGTGGCTTTGAATACGCCCACAGAGATGACTCGCCAGGTTGCCCTAGAAGGGCTAGAGAGTCTGAGTGGTAAAGACTTTCAGTTTATTCCACCGATCAATGAGATCAATACTAGCGGTGAGGACTATCGCGCCCTGATGCAGTCGGTGTTTAGCGCTCATGGCGGACAGGGCAACAGCGACGGGTTTGAGAATTTCTTTGCGGCTCAGGTGCTGTGGGACGAAACAATGGCTGAAGGGGTGGTACAGCAGCTATTAGCTAAGCCAGATGCTCAGGTAGTGGTGCTGGTCGGCGAGGCTCATGTGGGCTATGGCTATGGCATTCCAAATCGGGTGAGGCGGCGGTTGCCGGAGGTGGCGCAGATGAGCGTACAGTTTTTAGGCGCAGACAAGGAGAAAGACCCGGCGTTTGCGGATTTGTTTTGGATGGTAGATAGCGACTAAGCTTTTATTGGTACAAAGAAGCTTGTCTAGAAAGTTAGCAGGTGTAGAGACCGTAACTCAGTATTCCACCGTGGCTACGTCTGCTCTAGTTATTGACAATTTTATAGGGGATATCGGAAAAATCCCTACGTATTATTTCATTCAGCGAATCGCAGTCTCTTTCGCTGGGATGAAAAACCACAATCATGCCTTTGCCTGGGCAGCGAGACTGTGGTTGAACAGAAATGTCAATCATCCCTGGACTAATTTGCATCAGTTCGTTAACGGCACTTTGCTTGCTCTGTAAAAGCTTTTGCGTCTCTGCAACGCTGAGTAGTTCTGAGCAAGCAGGCTCCAAAATAGGATACTGTCCGCAAGATCCTTGTGTATAAATCATCAACCCTTGGCTCAAAAGCACAACAAGCGCTATAGAACCTATGATTCCGACCAATAGTTTAGTACGCATAGAGCCTGCCATGAAGTGCTTGTTTGATGGTGCTGTCCTTTGGCTAGTGCTCAGATTTGGGGGGTGTTTCTGCGATTTGAGAGGCTCTGAGCTGACCGCAGGCGGCGTCTTTTTCGAGGCCGCGAGAGTAGCGGACGCTGACAGCGATGCCTTTGTCTTTGAGCTGCTGGGTGAAGTCTTCGATGCGCTGGCGGCTGGGACGTTTGTAGTCTACTTCGGTGATGGGATTGTAGGGGATGAGGTTGACGTGGCTTTGGAATCCGCGCAGCTCGCTAGCGAGTTCTGCCGCATGTTCGGGCTGGTCATTGAGGTCGGCTAAGACAACGTACTCGAAGGAGACGCGGCGACCGGTGGCTTTTACATAGTCGCGGCATTCGTCTATAAGTTCGGAAAGGGGGTACTTTTCGGCGCTGGGGATGAGCTGAGTGCGCAGGGTTTGATTGCTGGCGTGCAGGCTGACGGCGAGGGTGATTTGCAGATTTTCTTCGGCGAGGCGGCGGATGTGGCCGGGGATGCCGACGGTGGAGACGGTGATCATCCGTTGGCCGATACCGATGTCTTGATTGAGCGATCGCACCGCAGCCACCACATTTTTCGTATTCAGCAAAGGTTCGCCCATGCCCATGAACACAATGTTGCTGACGCGCCTTTGAAAGTCCTCTTGAACGGTGAGAACCTGATCAATAATTTCGTAGGTTTCGAGGTTGCGAATATAGCCGCCTTTGCCAGTGGCGCAAAAGTCGCAGCCCATCGGACAGCCAATTTGGGAGGAGACGCAGACGGTGAGGCGCTTGTCTGACGGAATGCCGACGGCTTCGATAATGTGCCCATCGGTGAGCTTGAGCAAATATTTGATGGTGCCGTCGGGAGATTCGGAGCGGAAATGGAGGTGCGATCGCCCAACCGGAAAATCCTTAACCTCAGTGCGCCACTTTTTAGAAAATACCGTCACCTCATCAATCGAGCGAATGCCCTTTTGATAAATCCACTGGTGTAGCTGCTTCCCCCGGTAGGCAGGCTGACCTTTGGCCTGCACCCACTCGGTAAGCGACTCTACAGAACGGCCTAGTAGAGGCAGCTCCGTTAGCTGAACGGTTGGTGATGGGCTGAGTGTCGCTGTTGGGGCAACCATATTGAATACTGTCGGGTGCTTTCTACTGTCTACTTTTAATGTCTAGAAGGATCGCCATCGTTAATCAGATCGACGAGTCCTTCGGTCAGGGCTTTAGGATCCATAAACAGAACTTTAGCGTTTTCGCTCTCTCCAATTTTCTGGTTAGCGTCTACGTAGCGCTGAGCTAAAAGATACTGCAAGATCTCTCGACCGTTGCCCGTTGCCTCTAGCGCCTGAGAGAGCAAACGCATCGACTCAACGTCAGCCTGCGCTTCTAAGATCTTAGCGCGTTTGTTAAAGTCGGCTTCTATCTCATTTTGCATCGCCTCAATGACGTTAGGCGGCGGATCGAGCTTTTGGATTTCGACGCGGTTGACCTTTAGGCCCCAGGGTTCTGTCGCTTCGTCGAGAACATCTAGCAGGGCGCTGTTGATGGTTTCGCGAGAAGAAAACAAACTTTGGAAATCCGTTTTCCCAACCTCTGAGCGCAGCGTGGTGGTGACTAATTCTTGCATGGCGAACTCTACGTCTTCGATGGCGTAGTAGGTGCGCTCTAGGTCGTAGATGCGCCAGTAGATGATGGCGTCTACTTCTAGGTTAACGCTGTCTTTGGTAATGGCTCTGTGGGGCGGGATGTCTAACGTTTGTTCGCGCAGCGTGTCTTCTAGCACGACTGAATCTAGCAATGGCACGATGAAGTTAAGCCCCGGTTTGAGCGTGCCTCTGTAGCGACCTAGCCTTTCTACTAGGGCGGCGTTGCCTTCTTGAATGATGCGCACTGAGCCGACACTGTAGCCAACAGCCAGAAAGGAGATGATGGCTAGGAGTGACGAAAGCATAGGGAGAACTCTTAAAAGGTGTTCTTGATGTTTAACACGTTTGTCGGAAAAGTAGCATGTTTGCCTGTGAAAGTATAGATCTATTTCGTCAGACCTACGACTTTCTCCCCTGGGTTCTAGTAGACAGGGATAAAAGCGGCCGGGAACATTAGGTATAAAGTCGAGCTACCGAGGCGTCGCTTCTATCGGTAGCTCGACGATGAAGGCAGTTTGGTTATGACTGCTCTCCACTTCTATATGCCCTTCTAAGTGGCTGACTAGCTTTTGTACTAGAGCTAGTCCGAGGCCGGTGCCGCCTTGTTTCCAGGGGTCGGCGCTGGGGACTCGGTAGAACTTATCGAAGACGCGCTGACGCTCGGGTTCGGCAATTTCTACGCCCGTGTTGATGACGTTGAATCGCAGCGTGTTTTGGGCGGGGTCGCTGGTGGCTGAAATATGAATGCTGTGATTGGGTGGGGTGTATTTGCAGGCGTTGTTGACTAGCTCTGTTAGTACGCGCTCGATGCTGGCTAAGTCGGAGACGAGTTTGGGTAGGTCGGCTGGCAGGGTAACTGAGAGGGTTTGGCCTCGGCTACTGGCTCGGGGCTTGAAGCCGCTGATGACGTTGGGAAGCCAGCTATGTAAGTCGATGGGCTGAAGGTTCATCGGGTGGTTGCCGACATCGAGCCGTTGGAGATCTAAGAGATCGTTAATGAGGCTAATTTCGCGCTCGCATTCTTCTTGCAAGATGCGATAGTATCGGGCAATTTTGCTTTGCTCTAGCTGAGGTTTGGCCAGTTCTGCGTCGAGGTTATAGCCCTGATTTAGGGTGACGCCTAAGAGCTGGAGGGCGACGCGCATACTGGTGACTGGGGTGCGCAGCTCGTGGGAGACGGTGCTGAGAAAGTCGTCTTTGAGAGTGTTGAGACGTTCTAGCTCGCGCACTTGTGATTGGGATTCTTTGTAGAGACGGGCTTGGCGAATGGCGATCGCACATTGATTAGTCACTTGCTGCACTAGGCGAATATCAAGTTCGCTGAGGCCATGATCCATGTCGTTAATCAACCACAGATCGCCTAGAACGTCCTGATCGTCCAGGATGGGGGCGGCAAACATCGAGACTCTACCGCGCTCTGGGTTAGGGAAAATAGAGCAGAACTGGAGATATTGACCGGCGAGGAGCTGGTCGTAAACTTCGGGGTAGGCTTCCATTTGCGAGACGCGTCCTCTCATGGGGGCGAGGTCGGCGGAATACTCGTGATAGACGGTGGAGGTGCCTTGTTCTAAATCGTAGAGGGCAGTGTTGGCGGCTCTGACGTTAAGGGCTTCGCCCAGCTCTTGAAGGGAAATTCTGAGAATTTCTTCTTCGTCGAGGCTATCTCGTACGCGGTCGGTAATCCGCTTGAGCGTTGACTCCAACAGCAGGGCGGTTTTGAGCTGCTGCTTTAGCGTTCGGTTTTGCTGCTGAACTAGCGTTAGCGCTGTGATTTCTTGAAGCGTGTTGATGAGGACGGTTTGTCCTTCGATTTCGATGAGCTTGCGGCGGCTGGTGAAGCGGCGATCGCCCTCAAATATCAGCGGCGACTGCTCGCTCTGCCACTCCTGTGATTCCGCGCTCTGATGGGCGGCGCTTTGGGTCGCAAAGAAATCACTGTCTTGAGCGGTAAGCTCTCTAGCTAGCGGCTGAGGCAAGAAGTCTGATTCGCTGCGGCCTGCTAGGGCTTCACTGGTGAGACCCATGAGGTTAGCGGCCGCTTTATTGGCGTAGAGCCATTGGTGAGCGCTGCTTTTAATATAGACAGGCTGTGCGATCACGCCCAAAAGCTCAAACACAGCGACTGATCCCATGAGATCTGTGGACAGATTGACAGGCGGGCAGACAGTCGAGGGAGCGATCGCAGATGACGGGATATTGAGTGGACTAGACGGGCTGATCGTAGGACTACTCATTATGCAAATTAACGGATGGCATAGTAGATAAGATGCCCCTTTCAATTCTAAAAATATAAATCATTGTTGATATATTGCGTAGATTGACTGAACAAAGCTTTTACACTGCCATCAATTTTGATATTTCTGGCTGTTTATTTTTTTACTGCGTATGTCTTCTTCTTCTCATGAGTCTGCTTTTTTGATGTCGCCGGATTTTACGCTGAGCCAGCCGCCTTTGGGCAAACCTGCGCGGCTGGGGATTTTGGCCTCTGGCAGCGGCAGTAATTTTGAAGCGATCGCCCACGCTATCGAAAGTGGCGAACTCAACGCTCAAATAGTGGTAGTCGTCTATAACAATCCGGGGGCAAAAGTTACGTTGCGAGCTGAGCGACTGGGCATTCCGGCTCGGCTGCTCGATCATCGAACGTTCGACAGTAGAGAAGCGCTAGACGAGGCGATTACCCGCGTTTTTGATGAGTACGGCGTGAATTGGGTGGTAATGGCAGGCTGGATGCGGCGAGTGACCGAGAAGCTGCTGTCGGCCTTTCCTCAGCGCATTTTGAATATTCATCCGAGCTTGCTGCCCAGTTTTCCAGGGATTAGAGCAGTAGAACAGGCGATCGCGGCGGGTGTGAAAATTGCGGGCTGTAGCGTTCACTATGTGGAGCTGGTAGTAGACAGCGGGCCGATGATTGCCCAAGCAGCGGTGCCGGTGCTGGCAAATGATACGGTGGCGACGCTGCAAGCTCGAATTCAGGTTCAAGAGCACCGACTGTTTCCGCTGGCGATTGCGATCGCTTTGGAGCAAGCATCATAAATCGCGACTGTTTTTGCTCTGGGCGGGCGCGATCGCTTTATGCTCTTTGCTAATCGTGATAGCAACCACTAGAACTGTCGTGATATCTAGCTAATTCAAATCCGTAGATAAGCGGTGACGTTGACAAGAACAGTCGCATAATCACCGATTAAAGTTGATAGCTTTAGATAGCATTTGTAACAGCCGTAAAAATGTGAAAATCTAAGCAGAAAATTTTGTTCGGTGGATCTACTTAGATGGTAATAATAATTTTGAGAAGAACCCGCATTACCTCTTTTAGAGCTTGGTTGATAACTATTAAATGAGCGTTTTGGAGACTTTAATCTTTGAATTATTGTAAGTGTAATTACCTGTTTTCCCTGGTTAATCTTACTGAAGAATATAACCTACCTACTTGCTTATATGACTGTGGTTAATCTGTATTGATCGATTGAACAAGCCTCTGGCTTGCTGCCTAGTCAATAGCCTGTCGTTGATTTGAATGCTTTGATGTAAGCGGGTTTACGTAATGGTTTGGGTGTCTATAAAAGTGAAATATCAAGATAATTAGTTCTTTTAACTGATTTGAATATCAATTCGAGTTGCTATGTTTTATTTAATGGCTTATCTGTTAACTCCCTGGTGATCAATTAGTGATTGAAAATTCGGTTTTTGTGGTTTTTGTCCGGAGCATAGAGCTGGACTAAAGAAGACAGAAGCATGAGTTCATTAGGGTTCAACAAAATGTTCGGAATGTCTAACTTCAAAACTTCTAAATCTGCGACTAATAGTCTAGAGTCGCTGGTTCGAACGGCGATGACTAACGGTGAGCTTGCGCCGGGTGTAGCCGCTCAAATCAGTCAGTATCGGTCTAGTCGCTTGAGCTGCGAGGAGCGTCGCCTGCTGGCTATTTTGGACGATGCGATCGCCGATGGCTGCGTGGTGCCGCTAGACGTGTCGATGCTGCGCAACCGTCGCCGGATGGCTTATAGCGTGAGCTAAACCCTCTCGCTATTTGTGGTCGTTAAAATCGACCGTTCAGACTCCGTTGTATGAAATCTGAGGTTATAGGGTGGGATAAGCGGCGCTTTTTGCGCGGGTCTGTCCTACCTTTTTTTTGTTAGCTTTGTGGTGTTTGCGATCGCCCTTGTAGACAGCCAAAGAGGTAAGGTCTTTTGAGAGATGTCGCTAGACCTGATAGCTTTTATATATAGATGAGTCAGCGAGATGCGCTCGCCATTGTTGTATATCTCGCTCTATGCCCTTGCCTACTCCCTCCCACTCTGCCTCAAATACTACCGATAATTTGACCGATAATTTGAAAGGTTCACCGATAAAAGATTCGACTGCTAGTTCGTTAACTAGTCCCCTAGAAATGGCGCGTTGGATGCTATTTTCTATGGGCATTTCTATTCGAGTGCATCATGCGGAACGAGTGCCTAAGACGCCCTTTTTGATGATCTCGAATCACCGCAGCTTTTTAGATGCGCCTTTGCTGATGGCGGCGACCCAGAAGCCGGTGCACTTTGCTTGCCATCACTACATGTCTCAGGTGCCGTTGATGCGCAACGTGGTGGATGCGCTGGGCTGCTTTCCGCTGGATACCCCCAATGCTAGAGGGCGGACATTTTTTAAGCAGGCGACGGGTTTTTTGCGATCGCAAGCGTCCATTGGCGTTTTCCCCGAGGGGACTGACCCGATGGTGGATGTGCCAGCGCCTAGAGAGGTGGGGCCTTTTCATCGAGGGTTTGCGCATTTGGCTTTGCGTGCGCCAGTCGCCGATTTGCAGGTATTGCCAGCGGCGATTGTGGCCCTAGACGAGCGCCAGCAGGCGACGATTCCGTTCAAATTGCTAAGCTGGTTTGACCCTAGTGAGCCTTTGTTCAATCAGGGCGGACTGCACCCGGCGGTGATTTATCGAAAGGTGGCGGTGGTCATTGGTGAACCCATTGAGATTACGGCGGCGCAGCGAGAGATTTATCGCGGACGGCGAGCGGGGGAAATGGCGATGGATATTAGCGAGCGGTGCCATGATGAGGTTGAGCGGTTGCTGAGCGTGGGGGGATATTGAGGGGTGATGAGTGATGAATGGTGAGTGATGAAGGGGATTTGGAAGGGATTATTTTTTATTCGATTTCACTTGAAGATGGCAGGCAGGCGGATGTAAGTAGGGTGATGTCGTAATGGCGAGTGAGACGGCTACTGGTAAATCGGTGGGGCCGGTTAGATTTTTGCCGAGTAAGGAGGCTGCACCAGATAAACCGCTGTTTATTTTTTTGCCGGGAATGGATGGGGCCGGGACGCTGTTTCGTCCGCAAGAAAAGCGATTAATGCCGTGGTTTGATGTTCGCTGTGTCTCTATTGCTTTGACAGATAAAAGTGGTTGGGTGCGGCTGGCTCGAAAGGTGGGCGAGCTGATTAGAGATGAGCTGCCGGGGGGTGGAACGAAGGGGCATCGTCGAGGCGTGTATTTGTGTGGGGAGTCCTTTGGGGGATGTTTGGCAATGCATGTGCTAACTCAGTTCCCGGAGCTATTTGAACGGGTGGTTTTGGTGAATCCGGCGTCTTCTTTTCGGCGGTTGCCCTGGATGCATTTGGGGTCTTTAATTACGCGCCGATTGCCCAGTCAGGCTTATCAGTTTAGCTCTTTGGGTTTGGTGCCTTTGCTGATTGAGCCGCATCGGGTGAGTGGGCGCGATCGCCGGGATATGACGGCGGCGATGAGCGCGGTGTCGGCGAGGACAGCTTCTTGGCGAATGCAGCTACTCAGTGAGTTTGAAGCGGAGCGGCTGCCCCTAGAGCGAATGACGCATCCGGTGCTGCTGGTGGCTGGAGAAAATGACCGGCTGCTCCCGTCTAAGCGAGAGGCGAAGGGGCTACTGGGCCGGTTTCCGAATGCTCAGCTCAAGGTGCTGCCGCATAGCGGACATGCTTGTTTGTTGGAGCGCGAGACAAACCTACAGAAAATTTTGCTTGAGGCTGGTTTTTTACCGCTTTAGTCGTCTACGAGTGGTCTGGTCTGCCTCATAGTTTGATTCGTGGCCTGATGGTTTTAGTCTGGCTGTGATTGCGGTGAGCGTACGGTATTATTTAAGGTGAATATCTCTCTTTCTGTAGCGCTATGTCCCAGAAGTTTAGGTCAGTGTCTTTGGGCTGGCTCCGTCAGCTCCTTTGTCTGATTGCGATTGCCATTTTCTCCACTCATCTAGTGGCCGCTCCGGTGCTGGCAACCAGCATGTATACCATGCCAACGAGTGTTGACAGCAGTACCTGGGTTTTGGATGAGGCGTCTCAAATTTCGCGGATTAATGAAGGCCAGATTGCGAGCGAGCTAAAAGTGTTGGCTCAAGATACTGGGAACGAAATTCGCTTTGTGACGGTGCACCGTTTGGACTATGAGGTGACGGCCCAGTCGTTTGCCGATGAGCTGTTGGCGCGCTGGTTTCCGACCCCCGAAGCTAGGGCGAATGAGACGGTAATTGTGCTAGATGATGTAACCAATACGATTGGCATTAGCGTGGGCGATGAAACGGCGAATGTGCTGACAGATGATATCGCCGAGAGCGTTGTGGGCGAGACGATGAAGGTGCCTTTGCTACAGAGCAACCAGTACAATCAGTCGTTTGTAGATGCGTCGGATCGCTTGGTAGCAGTGCTATCGGGTGCCCCCGATCCTGGCCCGCCGGTGTACGACAATTCGGTAGAGACCGAGCGGACTTATGCGACGGCTGAGGAAACGGCGGCGAGTCGCGGTAGTTCTACCACCTGGGTGATTGTGCTGCTGGTGGCCGCGACCGTGATTCCGATGGCGACTTATTACTGGTATTTGTCGATTGGGGGATAGCCATCCTTAGGCCATTCAGAGTCAAGTCTGGGGGCTGAGTACTATTACGGATTTATTCGCTAGGCTGGTAACGCCCAAAGGGAAACCAGAGAGAAACCAGAAAGAAGGCTATGGTAAAGTGCGAGAATGTCGAGCGGGCCAAGGATGCGCTTTCTCGTTTGCTTTGAGTCCGGTAAGTCCTTTGAGAGAAATTTGAGAAAAGAGTGCTGCGCCTATGGATTGGCTGAATAAATTGCCTCGTTGGGTTGTATGGGGCGTAGCTTTGCCGCTGCTGGCGCTGAATGGTTGGGTGGCGCTGCAAATATTCGCGTTCTTTCGGTCTCAGCTAACGATATTTTTGACGGCGACGCTTCTGTCTTTTGTGCTGAATTACCCCGTGCAGCTACTGTCGCGGTTTCGATTGCGGCGATCGCTGGCAATTTTGCTGGTGCTGCTAGGAACGGTATCTGGGCTGGGGGTGCTGGGCGTGTTGCTGGCACCGCCTCTAGTAGAGCAGGTAAATGAGCTAACAGGGCGACTGCCTTCGTGGATTGATTCGGGATCTTCGCAGCTAACGGCGTTTCAGTCCTGGGCGGAAAATTCTAGTTTGCCGGTAGATTTGACCCGGCTGTCGGCGCAGCTTCAGACTAAGCTGACGACGCAGGTGCAGAGCCTGAGCGGGAGCGTATTTGCGCTGCTGCCGGATGCGATTGGCGGCGTGGTTGATGTTGGCCTAACAGTGATTTTGACGTTTTATCTGCTGCTGCATGGCGAACGGCTGTGGGACGGCATTTTTGAATGGTTGCCGGACGACTGGAGCAAACAGGCACGGCCTTTAATTCGACAGAATTTTCAGAATTACTTTTTGGGCCAGATTACGGTGGCGCTGTTGATGGGGACGGCGATGACGATTGCCTTTGTGGTGATTCAGGTGCCGTTTGGTTTGCTGTTTGGCATTGTGGTAGGCGTGATGGCGATTTTCCCATTTGGCCCAGCGCTGAGTATTACCATTATTAGCTTTTTGACGGCGCTGAAGAGTATTTGGCTAGGCGTAAGAGTGGTGACGGTGGCGGCGGTGATTGATCAGATTGTGGAGAATGTGATCGCGCCTCAGCTCATCGGGGGATTTGTGGGTCTTAATCCGGTATGGATTTTGCTGTCTTTGCTGATAGGGACAAAAATTGCGGGCGTGTTGGGCTTGATTGTGGCGGTGCCGGTGGCTAGCTCGATTAAGAGCATTTTTGAAGCTCGTAAGATTCCACCTTCGTCGCCCGAGCCTGAAGCGGCTAGTGAGATGGAAGTCGTAAAGTCTGATGCGACCACGTTGGCCTCTGCTTAATGGATATTTGACCTAGTTGTTGTGGCTTTAGAAGCAACTATTGTTGTATAGCTAAAGTTGCCAGATGTATGCGTAGAAGACTCTACAGAGTTGTTGGTGTTTACGCCAACTGTTATACCCAGAACATCTATAGGGAACATCGCTGTAGTTTGGCCCCTACGAGAGATTAACACGCGGATAGCGGCTACCTGTAGGGGCTAAAGCTGTATTCAATGTGCTTCGAGCTTATGCTGCTGAGGCAACTATGGTTTTAAAGCTCTTTCCGGCGGAGAAGGCAGGCACTGTTGTTGCTGGAATCTTTAGGGTCTCGCCGGTGTGAGGGTTGCGTCCATCTCGGGCTTTGCGCTCGCGGGGTTCGAAGGAGCCAAAGCCAATTAAAGAGACTTTCTCGCCGCTGGCAACCGATTCCATGATGGACTCGATCAGAGCCGTTACCATCGTATCGGCGTCTGCTTTTGTGGTTTCTGTTTTTTCGGCGATCGCATCAACTAATTCAGACTTATTCATAGAGGTTCATTAAAAACGTCCCTGTACTTGTAGCACAATCAAAAGTGGTTCACAATTACTAAACTACTGATTTTGCTTAGCCTTCAGGCTCAATGCGGCTACTCCAACTGTGACGATGCCCACGCCGACCATCTGTTGAGGCTGAAGGGATTCTTGCAGCGCTATCCAAGCGAGCAGGGCCGTTAGCGCTGGCGTGCTGCCGCTGATGAGTGCAGTCAAAGACGCGCCGATGTAACGAACGCCAAAGTTGTTGAGCACGTAGGCCACGACGGTTACTAACGCAGAGAGCAAGGTCGTTACCCAGATGGGTTGCCAGGAGGCTGGATCGACGTTGATCGAAGGCATGACCGTGAGGCTTAGGCTGGAGGCTAGAGAGACGATCATAAACGTGAGTAAGGAGAACGGCACTGGGTGGAGCGGGGCCTGAGACTGAAGGGCGATTTCTGAGAAGATGCCGTAAAGTCCGAAGCTGAGTCCGGCGAGGAGGGCGCAGAGTATGCCGGGAGTTGGGCTAGTGCCGGGGTTTAGGGCTAAATCGCTACCGCTGCTGAGCGTGGTGAGGGCAACGCCAGAGAAAATAACTAGCATGAGCATGAGCTGATAGGAGTGGGGTCGCTGGCTGAGAAATCGCCATGCGAGGAGAACGGTGATGGCGGGGTAGATGAAGAAGGTGGCGATCGCCACGCCCGCCGAAATCTGGCTGAGTGAAAAATAGAGTGAGGTTAGCCCGACAAATAAGCAAAGTCCGCTGCCGATCACAGCGCCTGAGAGTTTGAGATTTTGGGAGAGCTGTTGAATGGCGGAGAAGGTTCGGGCGTATAGCAGCGGCGAGACGGCAGCAAGTAGCACGGCCATCGTTGTCATTCGAATTGCTAGCAGCATGACGATATTGTTGAGCTGAGGTGCTATCCAGCCGCCTAGTTCAACTTGAGAGAACAGAGGCCCTGCTACGAAGAAAACTCGCGAGACAATGTTCTGAGTAGCTAGACCGATCGCGCTGAAGAGGACAAGGGCAATACCGACGGCAACTTTCGAGGGATCGCGGTTAGACGGGTGAGAAGAACGGCTCATATAGATTGGCTAGCGCTGCTTAGGGCTTGTAAATTAATAATTTCATGCTATCTGCCATTCTGAGGTACGAGGATGAACCATATAATTCCACTGTGGGCAAATCTTGCGGTGAGTCA
>QBMC01000055.1 GCA_003242035.1 Nodosilinea foveolarum
GGTAACTCATGAAGCCTCTGTTTTTGGTGGTACTTAAACATTACTTCATTGCCCCATCTGCAACCCCCATTCGTGCAACAACGCCGTTTGAAGGGCTAAATGAGCACTAACGACTTAGAAACTACTTCAAGCTACTACGAACAGCTTTCAATCAATCAGAAGCGAGCTGTTGAGGGGAAGGCAGTCGCTCTCCTGAGAAAGGGTAGCGATGGTACTGACCTCCTTGCGCTAAGAGAAAAACTCGCTCGGTCTTCGGATCTTGATGAACTTGTTAGGATCTACCAGCTCGACGAGGAGAAGAACTATCAAGACTCCTTGCTCTACGCAACTCAAAGTATTGATGCAAAAGAGATCGGTCTGGTTCCGCCTAACTCACCTCTGTTTTCATTGGCTCCAGTAATTCCAATGCAGAACAATGGATATCAAAGTTGTTGAATATGACTGGTGGGGTTCAAGCAACGCGCCGCCCGCACAGCTAAAAACTACAAAGCAGCTTGCAGAACTAAATTTATCCCCAGTAGCCCCGGTCGGCGTTATCCGCACTGAGAAGTACGACCTGAAGCTCTATGATCCCGGCAGCGAACAGAGCGTTCGTCCAAAGCGAAAAGCGACATCGGCGCAACTCGCGGCACTGCAAAAGGGACGAGATCGCTCAGCTTTCAATCGAGCCTTAGCAGAGTGGCGAGAGTATGAGGGCTTCATTCTCAGGGATAGAATTAACGCTGTTCGCTGGGCGAAGAAGATTCTTCATCAACCAGAACGCTGGCGAGTCTTGGATACCGAGACGACTGGGCTAGATAGCCGAGACCGAATTGTAGAGATAGCGGTTGTAGATCTAGCGGGGACACCGCTGCTCAACACGCTGGTTAAGCCTACTGGCGAGTGGTACATACACCCCGAGGCTGAAGCCACCCACGGAATTGCGCCGGATGAACTAGAAAACGCCCCCACCTTTTCTGAAATATATCCTCAGCTAGCCAGCGTTATAGCAGGGCAAGACATCCTGGCCTATGGCGCTGATTTTGATGCGCGAATGATTGGAGGAGAGATGTCTAGAGCGGGTTTGCCATCAGGTTCTCTGAACTGGCACTGCCTGATGCAACGCTATTCAACTTGGTGCGGTGAGTGGAGCGACTATCATGGCGATTATCGCTGGCAGGCGCTGGGTGGTTCGCATAGAGCGTTAGGCGATAGCTTGGCAGCGCTATCTTGCCTGAAGCGGATGGCTGATAGCAGTGATGAGTTTGCCTATCCCGACTGGTTGATAGAGAAAGGGCAAACAGTCGGAGTCGATCTTAATCCTTAGCCTCAATGAAATCGCGCTTTTGGCTGAATAGGCGCTAGTATTTAGCCAATTAGAGGCTGATTAATCAGATAACCCGTGAACTATCAGATTGAGAGCTGGCAACGGCGAGATTGGCGGAAAGGCCCTAGACATTACTCCTGCGAGCTGAAGCAAAACCTGTTTGGCCGTTGGGTCGTGCTGCGTCGCTGGGGACGCGCGACGGCTTTCCAAGGGCAAAGTCTAGAGCATCCCTGTGGAAGCTACGAAGAAGGACTGGAGATATTAAGCGCAGTTGAAAAGCGGCGGTCGCAGCGTGGTTATAGCCCTTCATAAGACATGAAGAGCTGTTGCCTTGTTTTAATTCGACCAGTTGCTCCCCACTGAAAATAGTTAGGACGAGTGAGTGAATAGATGAGTAGCCGCTTATCCCAAACGTTCGGTTATTGCTCGCGGTATACCCTTTTCAGCTTGCAGAGTTACTAACACACGTTACTGACTTTAGAGGTTTTCAGGCTGTTCGCTGGCTTTACCCAAAGGACTCGCGAAGCAGCGGAAGAATTCGTAGCAGAACAATTTACCCTTACCTAAAACAAACCGTCACCGGACTCAGAGCGCTCAATCAAATCGTTAAACGCATCCTCCGCCTTTTTCTCAACGGCTCTGCGGGTGTAGCGGTCAAACGTAATCGGCGACTTGATGCGCATCAACTTACGCGCATAGTCCGGCTGAACATCTCCCATCACGAGCTGGGTTCCGAACGTGTGGCGCAATCTGTGAGGATGAATGTTTTCCGCAGACTCAGCGATCGCCGCTAAATCCTTAACCATCTCATAAGTGCCCCAATACCAAGCCGTTCTAGGGCAAGCTTCTAAAGAGTGACCTACCTGACTCTGTATCGTGGAGGGCGCTCGTTTTTCTCAGAAAAGGTAATAAAAGCTATTCCATTTTTCGCGCCTGTCCATAAATTTCATTAAACGCCTCCTCCATCTTCAAATCAAGGGCGCGATCGCTATACCTAGCAAAAACCCGATCAGAGCTAATCCGCACCATCCGCTTTGCCAGCATCGTGTCCATCCCTGCCATTACCAGCGCTGTCGCACAGGTATGTCGCAGCCGGTGGGGATGAACGCCCTCTAGCTCGCTTACTTTGGCTAAGTCCTTAATTAGGTCATAAACGCCACGGTAGCCTAGTCGCTGGCCTTTACTGTTGTTCGACAAGCTGATGAAGATGGGAGCGTCTGGCGCAATCGAAAACCCCTGACGCATTTTCCAACCTAAGTAAGCATCCAATGCGGCGATCGCTTCTGGCTTTAGCGGCACTTTTCCATCGCTGCCCCACTTGGCATCCAGTACATCCAATCGCCGTCCATCATAGTCCTCGGTATTGAGCTTAGAGACTTCACCGGCCCTTAGCCCATGACTCAGTACCTGCAAGATGGCGAGATCGCGCACCTCCGACTCCCCCCGATAGCTCAGCGCATCAAACAACGCATCGAACTCCGGCTGAGGCAAGTCCTTTGGCGGCATCGGGGGTTCCTTTACCTGCTCAATAGTCAGCGTGGGGTTACGTGGGATGTAATCCTTTACGGTTAGCCACTTGAAGTAGCTCTTCAGAGAGTTGATGGACTGATTGATCGTCGCTGGAGACAGCGACCCGCCCCGCTTGCTAGGAAGCCCCTTCAAATACTGCTTATAGCGGTCTATATCACGATGCGTTATTTGCTGCCAGGGCTTCTGCACCCAGTCGCTAAACTGCTGTAGCTGCCGCTCGTAAGCTTTTTTTGTATTCGTCGCCAGCTCCCGCACGCGCAAGAACTCCTCTACCCGCTGCCAGTTCAAGTCGGCAGGCGGCGCGGGCGGAGTGACCACTGGCTGGCCAATCTCAATGAATTTGGGCGCAGGCATCTCGCGAAGCATAGAAAAAGCAGTCCCTATTTTTGAAACTAGAGCAAGCAGTAAAGCCGCATAGTGCATAGCCACCCCTTTGCTCGTTCAAATTCTACCTCAAATAACTGAACTTATATGAGCTTGACTAAATATTAGACTAAAAACATAAGTTGCTAGACTGAGGTATGATGAAGCCTGATACAGCAGGCGGTTTGAGCTATGGAATAGCTTGCCTGCTTTAGCATCCGTTAAACTCGGTTGAGCCGTTTATATTTCAGGAGCTATTAACTATGTCCCCTCTTTCTCAGCAGGTCATGCAAGGCATCGAAGGGCTACCCGAAGCAGAACAAAGGCAGGTACTTGATTTTGTCGAGTTTCTCAAGGTCAAACGCCAGCAGACCGAAACGCGGTCGTCTGGTGAGGAACCCAAATCCTTCGCAGAGGTTGCTCGCGCTTCTATAGGTTCAGTGAAAGGCCCCGGCGATCTTGCGACCAATCCAGCCTATATGGAAGGATATGGGCAGTGATGCTTCAGAAAGTCATCGTTGACACCAGCGTTTTAGTTGCTTCGATTGACCAGAGTGAACGTCATCATGAATGGGTAGCGCAGCAGTTGGAGCAAATAGAGCCGCCGCTACTGACTTGTGAAGCGGTCGTTTCTGAAACATGGTTTCTACTAGGTCGATTGAGAGGCGCTCGTGAAGCGTTTTTACCTTACTTAGAACAAGGACAGCTCCAAGTCGTGTTCTCCTTAGAACCTGAACTTACCTCTGTTCTCACGATTATGAAGCGCTACGAGTCAGTTCCGGCTTCACTAGCAGATGCGGCGCTAGTGCGAATGGCTGAGCTATATCCTCAGAGTTCGGTATTCACGCTAGATAGTGACTTTCAGATTTATCGCAAGCATCGAGATATTCCAGTTCCGTTGATATTTCCTTCTGTTTAGCTGTTTGAAGATAGCTCGTACTACATTTCCGGTTCGTAAATATGGCTCGTCGGGTCAGCAAGAAATGCGTAGAATGCGCGGCACTGAGTGCCAAAGCCGCACAACAACTGCATGGGGGAAAAGGCGATGGCTGCTGGAATAATAAGCTCTGTCCTAGTAAACGTTCCCATTATCGCCATCGCCAACGGCTGAATGAACAGCGGCGGTTACAGTATCAGCAGCAGATTTCTAGCGTAGATTCGGGAGAGGGGCAGGTGGAGATAGTATCGCTGCCGGTAGCCGAGGGAACAGTCCCTTACGCCAATCTGTATATCTGGAGGGAGAAGCGAAAGGATGCGCCAATTCATGCGATCGCCGCCAGCGTGTTTCAAAATAATTCCAAAGTGCTGGAAGTTGCGCCGATTCACTGCGCAGGTTATCGCAAGCGCCAGCTAGAAAAGTACGTTCAAAAAGATGTGATGAGTTATCTAAATGCGCGGTTTGGGATTACCTTTTTTGCCGACGAGATTCGGCTAGAACCGATTGAGTGTCCGATTGCCGGATGTCCCTGGAGTGAGCGTTTCACGGCTTCACAAGAGCACCTTTTGGGGCATGGTTCAACCCAGGTTCCGCCAGGGTGACACTCTGAGTCAGGGATAGATCCTTCAGAAGTCTATTTGGCCGAACTTTGAGGTTTTAATTCCCAATCAAAAGTGTTACCCGCGCTTGAACCATGCCCGACAAAGGCATTAGCGACGCGTCCAGGGGGCTCAGCGGCTAAGGGCTTCTGCCAAGGTGTAAGTTGGTCAGGGGCTAGATCTGGGTAACGAGATTAATCACATCGGATCGGGCACCGCTGTTTCAACCTGACGAATGGCCGAAACGGCGTATCCGCCTAGCCCAATCCCCACTAAAGCAATCGACGTTAATGCGTACAGGACAGACATTCCGGCCCCAGAGCCTGTGCCAAAAAAATGACCTAACAGGGGTGCGAGCTGGCCTCCTGGCTGCATAGCAGGTTCTAAGACCCAATCGGCTAATGGGCCACCGATTAAGAAGCTGACAGGCGAGGCTAACTGAACCATCATCCAGCGAGCAGCAAAGACACGGCCTTGAATATTGGGCTGCACTTTGAAGAGCCAGATGGTTTGTTCTGAGCTACCCATCAGTGGAAAATTGAGAGATGCGAAAAACTGCGTGGGCAACCAAACGAGAGCGCTTTGTCCTAGGGCGAGGAGAGTTTTACTGACGCCTGCCCCCATTATCCCGAGTAGAACGCCATGAATGCGTTTTTTGGGGCCACCCCAAGCCGTCATAATAATGGATCCAGTCACGCCACCCATGCCAGCAGCAACGCCAACGGCACCAAACAGTGCGACATCATTTCCACTGCGGGCTAAGATCATCGGCGCATAAACGGCATCGCCCAGGTCATGAACAAACTGAAAGAGCGCTGCCATCAAAACAAAAGACCTCAATGGCGGTATCGCAAAAATATAACGAAAGCCAAACTGCATGTCGTGCCATATTTCTAAAGCTGATCCTGCCTCTGATTGAGCGGCTTTTGACGGAATAGGTTGCGGGATTGTCGCTGTTAGGACGGTACTGACTGCGACGACAAAGGTGGCTAAGTCAATCGCGAAGATACCCACTAGTCCAACCACTGGATAGAGAAGGCTGGCAGCAGCGGGCGCTAAAATCCGCGATCCGTAGCTCGCCAAAAATTCTAAGCTGCTGGCACGACTGTACTGTGACTTGGGCAACATCAGCGCGACCGATGCTGAGTAGGCTAACTCCTGAATTTGAGCAAAGGCCGCATTAATCGCGCCCGTCAGATAAAAATGCCAAATGTGTAGATGCCCCGTCAGGTGCAAAAGTAAGAGCGCCACTGTTGATAGCGCTGAGATCGCATCACCGACCATCATCAAAGTCTTCCGATCCCACCGATCTACAATCACGCCTGCAAAAGGAGACATCAGAACCTGCGGCACTTGAATAAAGAACCATAGGAAAGAGAGAGTGGTTGCCTGTCCTGTAATTTGCCAGGCCCAAAGCATTGTTGCAAACGTAGTCATGCGGCTGCCGAGCAGCGAAACTGTTTGACCACTCCAAACAAGGAGGAAAGGACGAACAGATTTCAGCTTAGAAAAAAAACGCATCGCTAAGCGTCCGCGCTCTCTGGCACCATATGGTTAAAGAGATCATCTAAAACCTGCTGTACCCCCAGGATGTTCCACCCATTAATCCAGGTATCGGCAGAGACGAGGTAAACGCGATCTTGCTTGACAACGTCAAGCCGATTCCAAAGTGGACTGCTGGTAAATTGATCGAGGGTTTTGGTTTCGGCTGGATCAGAGACAATCAAGAACATCACATCAGCATCCAGTTGGGGAATAGTTTCTAGCGAAATGCGTTCCACAAAGCCTGTTTTATCTTGAGCGGTCGGACGAGACAGTCCTGCATCTGCCAGAATGGTGCCCGCAAAAGAATCTTTGAGATAAATGCGAACATGATCGGCGCGAAAGTTCACGACCGACACCTGAGTCTGTTGCAAGCGATCGCCCATCTGCTGCTGAAAGTCTTGGGTTCTGCGGTCATAGTCACTGAGCAATTGTTGAGCCTGCTCAGACTTGTTAAGGGCTTCACCATGCAGCTTCAGATCTCTTTTCCACAAAGGCTCTGCCCCCGGCTCTAACCAGTCTTCTGAGGCAACTGTGGGCGCGATCGCCTGCAATTTTTCGTACAGGTCAGCGCGAGTATCCGTCAAGATTAAATCGGGACGAACTCGTGTTATTTTCTCTAAACTAGGCTGATTAGGATGTCCTAATAGTTCTAGCTCAGTGGTTTTGGGCTGGAGATAGTCCGGTAGTTCATCTCCTAGCGCGACGCCGCCGATGGGCTGAATGCCCAGGGCGATCGCATTCCCCAAAGACCCCGGATCGAGCGTAATCACTCGCTGCGGCCCCACCGGAACACAGGTCTCTCCCATCGCATGTTGAACCTGACGGCAGGATTGGGACTCGACTGAACTCTCTGATGAGGCAGACGGCTGTTGAGGTGACGTGACACCACAAGCAACGGTTAAATAGAGCGTGACACTTAGCAAAAAAAACCATCGTAACCATCGCAGTCTTAGTCTCAAAAACATATCAACAGCCTGAAGAGAGAATTCAAAGAGAGAACCGCGATCACGCTAAACACTACCAGGTATACTCATACCCCAGGCTGATAGCTCTGCCCTGGCCCGCACTGTTAAACGTCTCAGAGAATCCAGATAGCCGCTGAGAATAGGCTGGAAAATACTGGTTATCAAACAGATTTTCGATGCCGACCTTAAAGGTGCCATCACCCACATCAACACTACTGACAAAATCTACGATGAAGTAGCTATCCACCGGACTGACATCGACCTCCGCATCAAAAGCACGATCGCGACTACCCACCAGCAGCGCCTGAAACCGATTGTTCCAACCCGGTAGCGTCTCATTCTCCACATAGGCCGTCAGCTTCAGCGGCTGAATCCGTGCGCCGCTAAGCGCAGTATAATTGCCGTCATCTTCCAAGTCGGCTGCGCCTTCTGACCAGCTAATGGTGCCGCCTAACGCCCAGAATTCGTCAATTTGAGCATCAATGGTTGCTTCAATGCCGTAAACCCGCTCTGGGGCACGCACCGTTTCAAACAAGCCCGACTCATCGCTAAATGCCAGCGTAGAGCCAAGATCAGACTGGTTGTAAAAGGCAGACAGGGAGGCTTGCACCGGCTCCCAAGCCCCTCGAACCCCCAGCTCAAACTCGTTTACCTTCTGAGGCTGACTCACAGACACACTCGAATCGAGCGTCGCCCCCGGCTCGGCAAAGGCTAGGCCATCGGTAAAATCAGGCACCGAAAAGCCTTGGGCAAAGCTGGCAAAAAGACTCACTTCATCCGTTACACCGTAAACGGCCCCAGCATTAAACAAGATCTCATCAAAGGTGTCATCACCGCCCCCAATAAAGTCTCCAAAGAAAGTGGTGTAGTCGTTCACTGAAAGCCCAATGTTTTCATACCGGGTGCCGCCGCTAATCTGTAGCTCATCGGTGACATCCCACTGGAGTTGGCCAAAAAGACCCAGGCTGCTCAGCTCGTAGTTCGGAACCAGTGTCCGTTCTTCAATTTTGCGATTGACCCGACCCTGTGTTGCATCAAAATCGTCGGGGTCAAACAGGTTGAAGTTGGTTGAGTTTTCTTCATTGTCATAATCGACTCCCCACAGCAGGCTCACGGTTTCACCCAGGGGAGTATTGACGCCAACCCGTGTGCCCCAGTTGGTGGCATCGAGTTCGCCTTGAAAAATGCCAAAGGCGCGGGGTCTGCGATCGCGGGGGTCACTGCGGCTAAAGTTATCTCGGTAATACACCAGCGCATCGAGCTGGCTGCCCCACAGGTCTTCGTTGCTGTAGCTCAAATTGATGACCGTGTTGCGATCGCTCTGAGGGCCACCGCCATCGGGAAATTCCAGCTCACCCACATCCAGGGCGCGGGCTTTTTCCTCTTCCTCATTGTCATCCACGCTCGGATCCGAAATGATGCCGGTATTCCGTCGTTCTTGTAAATGATTGACCGACAGCTGCAACCGCTGCTCGTCGCTGAGAGCAAGGCCAATTTTGCCGAGAATGTTGAAACTGCCTGACCCATCCGTTCCTTGAATAATCGGAATGCGATCGCCCTCAGCATCAAACGCATCACCCGGATTGCTGAGTGAAGCAGAAAGCGTAAAATCAGCGATGCCTTGGCGAGCCGAAACATACTGCTGAAAATAGGTGCCAAAGCTATCCCCTTCGAGCCCGCCCAAAGCCGCACCTACCCCAATTTCACTTCTAAAAACAAGCGCATCCTCAGCCGGTTGACGCGTAATGATGTTAATCAAGCCGCCTGTTGAGTCTCCGCCATAAATGGCGCTCGGCCCCCGCACCACTTCAATCCGCTCAATCGCACTCGGATCAATATTTCGGAGTTCTCGATCAAAGCTGCGGGCATTCGTATTTTGGGGGACACCATCAATCAAAACAGCAGCGGCACGACCCCGCAGCGTGTTTTCAGTAAAGGCACGATCTGAAGACGGCCCAAAACCAGGAACAAGCTGGCCCAAAATATCATTCAAACTGCGGCCAACCGTGGCCTGCTGCCCAATCTGCTCGCGGGAAATAATCGTGACAGAGCGAGGCACATCCGTCGGGTCTTCCTCCGTTCGCGTGGCTGTTACCACTAAACGCAAAGGGGCTTCCCCAGACGATTCTTCAGAGGTTTCTCCAGCCAACTCACTGGAATCTTCGACAATCGCAACACCCGATGTCAAAGAGATATTGAGTCCATCACTAGTGCGACTAATATCTGACTGAGGCGCAGAGTCCGCGCCCGTAATCGCAATGCGCACCGTCTGATCATTCAACGCCGTCGCACTGATGTAGGCAATCCCCTCAGTGGGACTGGCCACCTGAAAGTCTTCTCCATCGGCCAGCACCAACACCGCATTCGGAATCTCCACAACTAAGGCGTTGCCTACCGTTGTGGTAGTGGGATTGAGCGTTATCCCTGAGGCCGTGTCAATCACGAGCTGCGCGCCAGCCTCAGTCTCCACGACTCGGATCGCTGTAATTTCAGTCACACCCGCTTGAGCTAGCCACCCATCCAGGCGAGTCTCTACGGAGGCGAGACCGCTGAGCTGCTGCCTCATCTCTTGCTGCCCCACATCTTTCTGAGGGCCAGCCCAAACCGCCTGAATCAACAACACCCAAAAACTACCGGCTACCCAGAGAACCTGTTGCACTTTCATTAACGTCACACCACACACAAATTACAACAAGACAGCACAATCAATTTGCCGCCCACTAAATAAGAACCTTTCTCAATAAGTTACAGAGTTTTGGATGGTTATTGAAGGTGAAAATGTGCCCCAACCGGAATAAGACGTGCTGTGAACGGAATAAATTAGGCTGGGTTGTCGTTTTGGTAATGGGCAAGGTATTCTTGGGGACTCACACCGAATCGCTTGCGAAAAGCAGTAGAGAAATGACTGCGGCTGTGATAGCCAACCGCATGGGCTGTTTGCTGCACTTGCAAATCGCCCGCTAGTAACAAAAGCCGGGCCTGATCTAGGCGCTGGGCCTGAAGGTATCCAAATGCAGTGGTGTTAAACACTTGTCTAAAGCCACGCTTAAGTGTGCATTCGTTGAGGCCAACCTGCCGTGCGAGGTCTCGCAAAGAAGGCGGATGGGCTAAATTTTTCAATAAAATGGCTTTAGCCTGATGAATTCGCTCAATATCGTCAGGCTTTAGCGGATGGGCCGAGACAGGTTGTGAGGGAATCGCCGCTTGTAATGAGAGGGCAATGAGTTCTAATACTTTACCTTCTAAAAAAAATCGCCGGATAGACCCTACATACGGACAGTTGAGGATCTGCTGTAGGCTTACCTTCATTGCTGGAGTGGTACGACAGCACTGACTGGCGTAAGGATCGTCTGAAGGTTTTAGCAATGAGCCAAGGTCAGGGAGATGAATGCAGGCACTTTCTTCCAAGAACGTTTTGAAGACATCGGGTTCAATATGAAGACTGAGAGATAAACTGCGAGGATGAGGTTGATAAAGGATCTGCTTGGCTGGGGCAAAACCACTGCTATAAAGCCAATACTGGCCTGCGGTACTGGTGCTTTTGGGACTTTCGTCACTGATCTCAAAGTGCAGCTCAACCGGATGCGCGCGATCACAGCACTCTACCACCATCGGCTTGTGGTGCAAATAATCGCTAATTTCTAAGTGCATGCCCTGACGTAGATAAATCTCGCGATAATATCCCTGACCTAATTGGGCGGGGTATTGCCAAGTTTTCTCAAACAGCTTGCTATTGGGCAGGGTAGACGGCGAAGTATCATAGCGCGATCGCTTGATCAAAGACGATAAATCACCTTGAGAGAGAATCAGGGACATCTTGGTAACAGGGGCGAATTTTGCGCCAGTAGAGTTATCATTAATAAGATCCATTCTCATTAGTGTCTCATAAGCTGTCCGAGATCGCCCTTGCTGGCTTGGAACTCATGGCATGAGCTGACTAGACCAAGCAGCAGCATAAATAAACACCCTGCTGATAGACGAACTTTCGGCTGACCTAGTGCCCTTTCCATAGATGGTTAATAGGCTGTGAGCGCGAAAGCACGTGAATGTCGATGGTTTGGCAACTTCGGTGGGTAAGCTGGCGGCAATGGAAAAGACTCGACGCATACGGGGCAATCACTAAAGGGACTGGCAATAACCATTCAGCCTATGTGACGCAAGCTTTTCTAAGCGAAAGTGTTACCCGCGATTAAACCACGCCATCTTTTTCCACGTTTAGTTACTCTGGTGACATTATATCGGGAATAGGAGACGGTTCAGTGGGTGGCTCAATTGGCTCAGGGGGCAGCGCAACCGGCTCTGGTAAAGGTGAAATTGGTTCAAGGGGTGGCGGCGCAACTGGTTCTGGTGGCGGCGCAACTGGTTCTAGATCCGGTGGTTGCTCTATGTCAGTAGGCAGGGGAGCACCAAACGTTTCTTCAGGGCGGCTCGCAGGGGTATTATCAACAGGCGGTGTCGCCGGGGGCAGTGCTGCTGGTTCAGGCGCTGATGGTTTAGGTTCTCTGACGACTTCTTGCTCAGGTGCTGACGGTTCAGGCTCTCTGACGACTTCTTGCTCAGGTGCTGGCGTAGGGACAGGATTGCTGACGGTTTCTCTTTCACCTCTTTGTTGAGCGGCGCGCGATCGCTCTGACCCCTCAATCCCAAAGTCAATCTCGACGGAAACCGATCCGCTGCGCCCGCCACTGTCTAGCTTGTAGTTTCGGGCAGCTTCTAGCGCCGCTCGATCTAAGGCAGCATTCCCGCTCGACTGCTCTAACACCGCGCCAATCACATTGCCGTTTTCGTCATACTCCAAGCTGACAGAAGGAGACCCTTCGACGCCCGATGCGAGTGCTTCCTTGGGGTAGTCGGGGCGATCGCACTGACGACAACCTACCGTAGTTGCGCCGCTGCGATCACCACCTCCATTCCCGCTAGAAGATCCTGTCCCTGATCCTTCAGATGGGCGATCGCGACGCGCGACACCTGTCCCTGAATTTGTCGATGCGGCAGGCGTTGTACCGGAAGAACCCACTTCAGAACTTTCAGCGTCCGCATCTCTGCTCGATCCAGCGCCTGCTCTATTGGATTCTCTGGCACGAGCGCGAGCTAGGCGATCTCTAAGGGCGTCTAAGTCAGGACTATTATTGTTATCTGCTGTGTTGTTAGCGGCTGTTTCGACTGGCTCAGAATCGCTGTCTGCCGTCTCCGTTTCGCTAGGTTTTCCCTCATCTGCTGCTATCTCATCAGGCTCTATCGCTTCCGAAGAGGCTTCTGAAGGATTGTCTGCTGTCTCAGTGGATTCTGAAACTTCAGGTTCTAATGCTTTAGGCTCTTCTACAACTTCAGGTTCTGTAACCTCTGGTTCAGCAGGCTCAAATGATTCAGTCGATGGCTCGGCTAAAGCGGCTGAATCATCGAGTGGAGTCTGGAATGCGGCCAACGGAGGTGGCGCAGAAATACCCCCCGAAATTTGAGATCCAGCAGCTAACTCGGCTTGAGCCACTGCCTCTGTTAGAGCTTCAACTGTTTCTTCGGGTGGCACTTCTTCAAGCGCAGCCTCAGTCGGATCAATCGGATCGGTTGGCCCGGTAACGACTAGCTCAATTCGCTCTGGTGGCTTAGCTACATCGGCTGGGATGAAGGCCATCAGGGGAATCAGTCCTAGATGTGCGCCTGTGGCGATGATGAGCCCGCGCAGTACCCATTTTTTGGCGATCGCGTTTTCTTTTTCATGTTGCTTCAGACAGGTATCAGAAAGACTCATAGCGGTAAGCGTGAGGGCAAGCGGTTAAAGTGCTATTGAAAGCACATTTGACGGGAGTAATTCCCATTAATACTACAATGATTAGCTCAATATTGGTATCAGTCCTGATTTGAACTTGGAAGAATCTGCGGCGCTGTGGTCAGGGGCTGAGCAGCAATATGCGCTTGTAAAATCTATTGACCGCTTAGAAACAATTTGCCCTGTGCCGCCTGAAATAAGGCAGTGGCTACCAGCGAGAGCTTGAGTGACTGAAAGACTTTACGTCAGCGATTTGCCCAGCTTCTAAAACAATAATTTGATCGGCGCGATTGAGTACGGATAAGCGGTGAGAAACCGCTAGATACGTGGATGATTGCTTTGCTGTAGTGGGCTTTAGCAGTTTGTTCCATAGCTGTTCTTCGGTTTTGATATCTAGCGCACTGGAGAGATCGTCAAAAACCAGAAGCTGGGACTGTCTTAATAACATTCGAGCAGCGGCGGCCCGTTGTTTTTGTCCACCCGAGAGTCGGAATCCTTGGGTGCCAACAAGGGTTTCTAGGCCATTTGGCATGGCTGTAACATCCTGTTCGAAGATGGCAGTGGCGATCGCCCTGGCCAATTCATTTTCTATCTGTTTGCCCGCTAACCCTAGAAGCAAATTATCTCGCAACGATGCGCTGAATAGTTGAGGTATCTGCGGCGTATAGGCAGCTTGAGGCAGAATCAAGAAATTTGCCAGATTGTGGATTTTCTGATCATTCCAGAACAAATTGCCTGATTGCATTGGCAGTAGCCCGAGCAGTACGCGCAGCAGTGTCGTTTTGCCAACGCCAACGCTGCCTGTAATGACGGTCAAGCTGCCGCATTTGAGGGTTAAGTACCTGAAGCCCAATGCTACTGAATAGCGCGATCGCTAACCCTATAACCCGTCCCCGCTGCGGCAGCAGATACGTAACCAAAAATATTTTATAGGCTCCACTAGATTGACTCATGCACCCACTTATCCAACAAAAACTGCGACAAAAACCCGCAGTAGTGTAATCAAAATTGAGGTTTTAAAGGAACCGTAAACGGAGTTTTTTGGCATTTTGCTGGAAAGTGAGGCAGCGACTAGCCCGCTTGCATAGAAGCGCGTAAGCCGTTTACTATTAGTGAGAATGTTTCTTATTAATGGAAGTTAAGTCTTTGTGTCAGCTCATGTAATTCAACACAATTCGTCTAAGCCGCTGCTCGCGGTAGGTCTACTATTAGGATCTATTCTTCTTTTGGGATGCTTTGTCGCCAGCGTTGCTTTAGGCGTTGCTGATATTGGCCCGCAGGCGGTTTATCAGGCACTAGTGGCTCCAGATGGCTCTACCTCTCATTTGATTATTCGTACGGTGCGAGTGCCTAGATCGCTCACAGCGATTTTAGTCGGGTCAGCCGTTGCAGTTGCTGGGGCCATTATGCAAGGACTCACTCGCAATCCACTGGCTGACCCAGGAATTTTGGGCATTAATGCGGGCGCTGCCTTTGCGGTGGTGCTGAGTGTTTTTTGGTTAAAGTCAGCTTCGCTAAGTTTGTATGCTGGATTTGCGCTGGTCGGTGCAGCCGTAGCTGCGGGGACGGTTTATGGTTTAGGCTCTCTAGGTCGAGGCGGATTAACGCCGCTTAATCTCACGATTGCTGGGGCTGCACTCACTGCATTAGTCTCTTCGCTAACGACAGGAATGCTAATTCTCTCGCAGCGCACCCTAGAAGAGATTCGCTTTTGGCTAGCGGGGTCGGTGGCAGGGCGCGATATGGCGTTGGTGATACAGGTGTTGCCTTACTTAGCCGTGGGGTTGTGTTTGGGCCTAGCGATGGGAAAGCAGTTAACGACTTTGAGTTTGGGGGAGTCAACGGCTAAGGGCTTAGGCCAAAATACGCTGTGGGTGAAGGGATTGGCGGCGATAAGTGTCGTGCTGTTGGCGGGTGGATCGGTGGCGATCGCAGGCCCCATCGGGGTTGTAGGGGTAATTGTGCCGCATATGGGGAGATTTTGGACGGGCGCGGGCTATCGCTGGATTTTGCCTTATTCGGCCATCACTGGAGCCATTTTGTTGTTGTTGGCAGATATTGTGGCTCGGCTGATCATTCAGCCGCAGGAGCTACCGGTGGGAATTATGATGCCGCTGTTAGGCGCGCCGTTTTTTGTGTATTTGGTGCGATCTCAGGTGAGGCGTTGAGATGGACTATCCTGCAAAGTCTTCTAGTCATAAGAACCAAACTCAGTGGCTGGTGTTTCGCACAAATCGCCTGTCTTTACGATTAGATCGGCGGGTGCCGAAGGTGTTGTTGGGATTGTTGCTGGCAACCATAGCGGCGATGATTTGGAGTATTGGGCAAGGCGAGTATCCAGTGCCGCCGCTGGATGTGGTGCGGACGATTTTTGGATTGCCGACTGATAATGCTGACTTTGGATTTATTGTGAATACGCTGCGGTTGCCGCGTACTTTGGTGGCTTGGGGCGTGGGCATGGCTTTGGCGATCTCAGGCACCATTACTCAAGGCATTACCCGCAACCCACTAGCTTCCCCCGATATTATCGGCATTAACGCAGGCGCGGCGCTGGCTGCGGTTAGTTTAATTGTTGCTTTCCCGGCTGTTCCAATTAGTCTGCTGCCAGTTGCTGCATTTGGCGGTGCGCTTGGCGTCGCTATTCTCATTTATTTAATTGCCTGGAATGGCGGCAGCTCTCCTGTACGTTTAATTTTGGTGGGTATTGGCTTTAGCCTAATTGCGGGCGCGTTTACAGAATTGATGATTACCTTTGGCAATATTTACGATGTGAGTCAGGCATTGGTGTGGTTGGCGGGTAGCGTGTATGGCCGAAGCTGGACGCAGGTTTTCGCATTTATACCTTGGCTGGTGGTGTTCGGATTATTATCGCTGCTGCTAAGCCGAGAACTAAACACTTTGCAGCTTGGCGATGACGTGGCGATGAGCCTGGGCAGTCGGCTAGAGTGGCAGCGGGGTTGGTTGTTATTGTGTAGCGTAGCGCTTGCGGGGTCGGCAGTCGCGACAGCGGGCAGCATTGGCTTTGTGGGGTTAATGGCTCCGCACATTGCCCGGCAGCTAGTTGGCCCATCTCATGAAGGGCTGTTGCCGGTGGCGGCGCTGACGGGTGGGCTGGTCGTGGTGGCGGCTGACCTGATTGGTAGGTTGTTGTTTGCGCCAATTGAGCTGCCCTGTGGCATCGTGACAGCGGTGATTGGTGCGCCTTATTTTCTATATTTGTTGATTCGAGCTAGAAAAACTTCTACGACATAATTGAGCAATCGCTGATGACAATAGTTCTTATTTTATGCAAATGCTATTCCTCTGAGTAACTTTATCCATGAAGATGACTGATTTTGATTTTCGAGCGTTGGAACGACAGGCCGAGGAGAATGGGGAGCAGCTTTATCAGCAGACTGGGGCTGAGATTCAATGTCTGTTGCCTCAGCAGTTGGGAGAGGTCGGCGATCGCAGGCCCGCTGGCCGACCAAGTATTTGAACCGACGATGCAGCCCGACGCGCCGATGGCTCAATTGCTTGGTAGTGTATTTGGGACGGGATTAGGCGCAGGTATGGCCGTGCAGTTGGTCTTGTTCTCTTTTTGTGGATTGGCGATCGCACTCGGAGGATACAGCGTTCGCCAGCTTCGAGAAATCGAGGCTTCAAATCTTAAAGGTCAAGATTCCAAACTTTAAAGCTCTAAAAGTCGAAGTACAACAAAGCTATCCCCATCATCTGATTGCTATGACTAAAGACGTTGCCCAGATCGCATTAACGACTCGTCAGCTAACGCTGGCTTACGAGCGCAGCACGATCATTTCGGATCTCAATCTAGCAATTCCCGATGGCAAAATTACGGTGCTGGTAGGGCCAAATGGCTGCGGCAAATCTACTTTACTCAAGGGGTTAGGGAGATTGCTTAAGCCTAAAAGCGGCGTTGTTTATTTAGAGAGCACCTCTATTTTTAAGCTGCCGACCAAGACAGTGGCCAAGCAGATGGGCCTACTACCCCAGGGGCCTACTGCACCAGAAGGACTGACCGTAAAAGAACTGGTGGCACAGGGAAGGTATCCTCATCAGAGCTGGCTGCAACAGTGGAGCGAAGAAGACGAAAGGCAGGTCAGCGCAGCGTTAGAGATTACGACGCTAACCAGTCTTGCCGATCGTCCGGTCGATAGTCTTTCGGGCGGACAAAGGCAGCGAGCCTGGATTGCGATGACGCTGGCTCAAGATACTCAAATTTTGCTGTTGGACGAGCCGACAACCTTTTTAGATCTGGCGCATCAAATAGAAGTTTTGGATTTGCTTTATGACCTGAATCAGCATGAGGGTCGCACGATTGTGATGGTGTTGCATGAGCTGAATCAAGCCTGTCGGTATGGCGATCGCATTATCGCGATGAAGTCAGGGCAAATTCACGCGCAGGGCAGCCCTAAAGAGGTGATGACTGAAGCGATGGTGAAAGAAGTATTTGGTTTGGACTGCCTGATTGTGGACGATCCGGTTGCTGGAACGCCGCTATGTATTCCCATCGGTCGAAAGGTTGCAGTAGGTACTAATCCATGACAGATGCAACCCAAAGCTGGTGGTTTTTTGCGTTACTGTCGGCCTTTTTTGCGGCGCTGACCACTATTTTTGCCAAGGTTGGCGTGGAATCTATTAACTCTAATTTGGCGACAGCCATTCGGACGGTGGTGATTTTAGTGGTTGCCTGGGGGATTGTGTGGGCGAAAGGCGAGTGGCAAGGGTGGGCGGATATTTCTCAAAAGACCATGTTGTTTTTGGTGCTGTCGGGACTGGCGACGGGGCTGTCCTGGCTATGTTATTTCAGGGCTTTACAGCTTGGCCCAGCGTCGTTAGTTGCGCCAATTGATAAGTCGGGGTTGGTGCTAATTTTAATTTTTTCAGCGCTGTTTTTGGGCGAGCCGTTTACGTTACAGGCTGTTTTAGGAACTGGCTTGATGATAGCGGGGACGCTGGTTTTGCTGTGGTAGAGGTTATTTAAAGGATAGCTGGCGTGGTTTTTGAATCAGTCAGGAATCGCTATGTTTGCTAGTCTAGAAGGAGGTAGCTTTCAAGATATAACTTCTACCAACGCGCTTTCTCATGAACGGTCGCCGCTTAGTGACAGATAGATATATCAACCCGTTGACGGATTTTGGCTTCAAACGCATTTTTGGCACGGAGCCGAATAAGGCGCTGCTGATAGATTTTTTGAATGTGGTGCTGCCAGAAAAGCACAGAATTCGTGACTTGAGCTACCGCAATAGCGAAAATGTTGGAAATAATGCCCTCGATAGAAAAGCAATTTTTGACCTTTACTGTCAAAGCAAAAGCGGCGAGCGGTTTATCGTAGAGATCCAGAAAGCTAAGCAAAACTTCTTCAAGGATAGAAGCGTTTACTATTCGTCATTTCCGATTCAAGAGCAGGCCGTAAAAGGAGACTTTTGGAACTATCGCTTAGCGCCAGTCTATACCGTTGGCATTCTAGATTTTGTATTTGATGACCATAAAGACGACGAAACATTGCTACATATCGTTGAGCTTAAAGATCAGCAATGTAGAGTCTTCTACGACAAGCTGAAGTTTATCTATTTAGAACTGCCTAAGTTTCAGAAGCCTTTGGAAGCGCTGGAAAGTCATTTCGATAAATGGCTGTATCTACTGCGACATCTGCCTGATTTGGACGACCCACCTAAGCCATTGCAGGAGAGTACCTTTATGCAGCTATTCGAGATTGCTGAGATTGCAAATTTTTCGCCGATAGAGCAGGGGGCTTACGAAGATAGCTTGAAGTACTACCGCGACTTGAACAATGTGGTAGATACGTCCAGGCAAGAAGGCCGTGAGGAGGGGATTGAAGTAGGTCGTGATGAAGGTGCAACCCGCGTGATTGTTCGACAGCTAGAGAAACGCTTTGGCCAGTTGTCAGATAGTGCTCTGGATAAGATGCGATCGCTCGGCGTAGAAAACTCGGAAGCGCTCGGCGAAGCCCTGATGGATTTTGAGAGTTTAAGCGATTTGGAGGCGTGGCTGGAGCTTCGTAATGACTGAATAAGTGAGTCTGGCTATCTGGCGTAGATGTACGGGGTTCGGACATTGATAGCCTATACTAATGACAATAGATATCATTAAAGCCATTCTCTCATGACGCTATCGCTTTCTGTCCCGGAGTTTCTGAGCCAGCATCCTGATGTTTGTAAGCAGACGGAAGCGGTGCGATCGCCCTGGAAAATTCCGCTACACGATCCGCGCGGGCTGAGTCATGGCTACCGTCAAGAAGTTAACTTGCGACCAGGACTCAACTTATTGATCGATGACTATACCCTCGCCGAAGATTTGGTTGTAGAAGCTGGGAGCGGTGAGGCTTGCGAGCCTTATTTGGATTTGGAAATGAGCTTTATGCTCTCTGGACAGAATCGTGAGGAGGAGGTGCGATCGCCCTCGGAGTCAAACCCATTGGCACAATTTTCTACTTCGACAAAACGCCACCCTACTTAGAAGGTAAGCTAGAGGGAATTGAATCTGTCGGCACTGATGAGCAGCCCAACTTAGAAAAAATTCTCAGCCTTCAACCGGATTTAATCCTCGCCATGAACGGAGCGGGATTACCCTATGAACAAATTTCTCAAATTGCCCCTACCGTCGTAGACGATTGGCAAGGGTATCCCTCCTGGAAAGATCACTTTAACTTTGTCGCTGAAGTTTTAGGCAAGACAGATGAAGCCGCGCAAGTTTGGGCTGGCTATGAGGCGCGAATCCAATCACTAAGAACTACTTTAGGCGATGACTATCAAGACCTTGAAGTATCATTTGTGCATATCTGCTGTGGCACCGTAGATATTGATTTAAAAAATTCTTTTAATGGCATGATTCTCGATGAGGTTGGGTTGAGCCGTCCGTCTGCGCAAAACATCGTCAGCGAAGATGGCTTAGTTCTCTTGTCTGAGGAGCGCTTGATGGATATTGATGGCGATATTATCTTTATTGCGGCAACCGCTGGAGAGTCTGAAGGACAACTTGAGAAGCTCAAGCAAAAACCACTTTGGAACAACCTGAGAGCTGTACAAAACGATCAGATTTATCCAGTCAACTATCCCACTTGGCGAGGCGGAAATCCGCTGGCTGCTGATGCTGTTATTAACGATCTATTTGAATACTTAGCTCCCGGTTAAATAGATGAGTAGTCCACATTTTCAACAGCGCTTCTGCCTATTGGTGCTTAGCTTAATAGCTATCAATAGAGAAGCTTTGATTCCTTTGGAACATTTTCCTTATCTCGTGTTGAATCGACTTAGCTAGTAGCCTATGCGTACGTTTACTCTCATTTGGCTCGGTCAGCTTGTTTCAACTGTTGGCACTCAGATGAGCGACTTTGCGTTGGTGCTATTGGCCTGGGAGACTACGAACTCAGCCACGGCTTTAGCCCTGGTCGGATTCTTTTACGGGTTGCCCCAAATTCCCATTTCACTGTTTGCTGGGCTGTGGGTAGATCGCTTTAATCGCAAGCAGTTAATGATGTTAGGAGATGAGATCGCTGCCCTCTCCACCCTCACCATCGGCGCACTCTACCTCACCAACAGCCTCCTAATTTGGCACATCTATCTAGCCGCTGGCATCAACGGCGGCTTTGGCCAAATTCAGCGCTTAGCCTATCAAACCTCTGTCTCCCTCATTGTCTCGCCTGCGCAATACACCCGAGCCAACAGCATGAACTCAGCCGTCCACTACGGCTCCTCTATCGTCGCGCCTGCCTTTGCCGGATTTCTCTATCCGCTCATTCAGCTACCCGGCATTTTACTCATCGATCTAGTCACCTTTGGCATTGCCATTACAACGCTACTGTTTGTCCATATTCCGCAGCCCCCACCCCCCGAAAAATCTGGCTCCATCATCCGTCAACTCACCTTTGGGTTGCGCCACGTATGGACTCGAAGCGAGCTAAGAGCGCTAATCGTCATCACAGCATTATTTTGGTTCTTCCACGACTTAGGCGAAGCCATTTACGAACCGATGATTCTGGCCCGTACGAATGGCGATGCTAGAGTTCTCGCAAGTACTGCAACCGCCGCAGGCATTGGCGGCGTCACGGGTGCAACTATTCTCAGCGCTTGGGGTGGCCCGAAGCAGCGAATTAAGGGAATGCTGATTGGTTTTATGGGTGCGGGGCTGAGTAAAGCCGTGTTTGGTTGGGGGCGATCGCCTCTCATTTGGCTCCCTGCCCAATTCTGTTCGTCTCTCAATTTTCCATTACTCGGCAGCTCTGAATCCGCGCTTTGGATGGAGACTACCAAGCCAGAAATTCAAGGGCGCGTGTTTGCGGCAAACGATTTGGTGATACAGATGGTGAGTGCCTTGGCTGCTTTGATTGCAGGGCCATTAGCCGATCAAGTGCTTGAACCGACGATGCGATCGCCTTCAATGTTGAATAACCCGCTCGGGTTCATTTTTGGCACGGGGCCGGGGGCCGGGAGTTCAATGTTGTATGTGCTGTGTGCGATCGCAATGCTAACTATCGGCATTATCAGCAGCGCGCTTTGTCAGAAAGCATCACCATTCCTATAACAGAAAACAACCGCCAAACCTTTTGAGGTATTCATCATGGTTGCGAAGCCACCGACCCGGTTACCCAGCACCACAGAACTTCCCTGCTCTGACGATACACCCGTGGATAATGAGGAACAGAACCTACTACCCAACTTACTTTTACTCGTATTAGCTAGCCTATGGGCGGAGCGAATGGACTGTTTTTTTGCGGCGGATATGGCGGTGTACCACACCACAGGCGTCAGTCCTAAAGTGCCTGTAGTGCCATAGCAGTCTATATCCTTAAAGATATTGATTCCCGATAACCTCGTCATGTATAGTTCTTATTAACTTCGTTCCCAATAGCGCCTTGATGTATGCAGCAGGCGTTTACTCTTTACACGCTATGAACTATGTCTTTAACTGAACTTTTCTCGGCAGGTGGGGTGGTAATGTGGCCACTTCTGCTGTTTTCTTTATGTGCGATCACCGTTACGGTAGAGCGCAGTCTGTTCTGGTCTCGGATCAAAAAGCAAGAGCGACGGATAGCCAAAGATATCTTGCAAATTTACCGAGCAAATCCGCCTGCGGCTGTCGCTAAGTTGAAAAACAACATCAACTTGCCAATCTCCCGAATATTTTTAGAAGCATTAGAGCTAGAAGGCGCTTCGCCCAACCAGTTTCGCCTAGCTCTAGAGAGCGCCACTCAAGCAGAACTACCCTCACTGAAGCGGTTCAATACCGTCTTTGAAACGATTGTTGAGATCGCTCCCTTACTAGGACTACTGGGCACTATTCTGGGTCTTATCCGCTCTTTTGCTTCGCTTAATCTAGGAGTCGGCGGAGGAAATACGGGGCTAGTTACTGGCGGCATCAGCGAAGCGCTAGTATCCACTGCGGCGGGCATGATTGTGGCCATTTTTACACTGTTGTTTGCCAACTTGTTTCGCGGCTTTGTAAAGCGGCAAATTGCCCTGTTACAGGAGTATGGCGGTCAGCTAGAAATCCTGCACGAATGGCATTACAACGCAGTTCACGAAAAAGGAAAGGAGATAGCTTATGCGAGTAATCGATAACGAGATTGAAGAACCGCTGTCAATTAATATCTTGCCGATGATTGACGTTATTTTTGCAATCCTAGCGTTCTTTATCATCTCTACGCTGTTTTTAACGCGCGCTGAGGGATTTCCGGTCGATTTACCAGAAGCGGAGACCTCACAGCCTCAGCAGCAAGCTGATATTACCGTTACGATTAAAAATAACGGAGATATTTTTCTCGATAAAGAATCTGTTTCACTCAATGCGTTGGCTAACAAGGTTGAGAGTCAATTAGGGACTAACCAAAAAGCTCTGGTAACTGTTCAAGCAGATAAACGTATTGACTATGGACAGGTGATTGCGGTGATGGATAAACTACGTACCGTTGAAGGTGCAAATTTAGGGATGGCTACGGAGCAGCCAGCTCCAGCAGGTATTTCCGAGTAATAAGCATCTAAACAATTTGTCTTTAGACAACCATTTATTTGTTTGGCTGATTATTCAAGGGCTGGACGAGTCTGACATAGCAATTTAGTTTGTACATCCAGCGCCGCAGTGCCTGCATCTCTGCTTCGCTGGCCATCCATCCAGCGCCAAAAGGTTGGGCCTCATCGCACAGCTCACGCTGTTTTAGTGAGGTGGCTGTGTTGGCGAGTCCCTCTAGTCGGTGCGCTATAGAGTCCATTTGAAATCTTTTGATAATTACGCCATCATGATAGATGACGCCAAACCAAGAGAGAATGAGCTACTCAAGCAGT